>CAYMMC010000006.1:12958-22392 GCA_964391125.1 uncultured Akkermansia sp. | reverse complement strand
CGTTGGGGGCGGGGACCGGGCGCCGCACCTCCCGGGGGGGGGCGGGCAGGGCGGGCCCTGGGGGCCTCACGGGTAGGGCGGATGCACCTCGGGAAGCTGCCGGGGGTTGTAGCGTTCGCCGGGATGGAAGAGGAAGCCGGGGTTGGCGTCGATCAGTTCGTATTTGGAGAGGCGGAACTCGGCCACTTTGAAGTTCGAGTTCGGGTCGTAGATCGTCTGGCCGGTGTAGCTGCCCCAGATGCGGTATTCGTAGTTGTGGTCGTAGCCGTGGACCCGGGCCGCCCCCTCTTCGGGCACGCGGTCGGGCTGTTTGACGATGCTTTCGTTCATGATGACGAGCCTGGCCGTCGACCAGGGCTTGCCCGGCTCGCGCAGGTAGCCCCAGAAGCGCGTTCCGTCGGTCCACCAGCGCCGCCCGACGTAGTAGTTGCCCGGCGGTTCCGTCGCGATGACCGCGTTGCGGGCCTTCACCTGGGGATGGTTGAGCTGGGAAGGGCTGAGCTGTCCGGCGATGGATCCGGCGGGGGCGGGGCCGGTCGGCGTGCCGCCCATGGTGGCGCAGGAGGCGAGGAGGGCCGCCGAAGCGAGGGATAGGAGCAGCGGCAGAAAGGCCAGTCGTGACGACGGGGGGGCGGGATCCCCTCCGTCGCGGTTCGGAGTCAGTTTCATAGAAGGCGTTCCAACAAAGGCCCGGCAGGCGGAGGGGAACGATACGGCGACGGACCGGATTAGTAAATCGCGAAAAAGCGGGCCGGGAAAACCGAAGCCCGCGGGGCGAGGCGGGGGAATTGTCTGGACCTCCGGGAGCGGCGGGATACACTGGCGGCTCTTCGCTGCCGCAGTCCGCGGGGCGGAGCTGGACCCGATGGAGGAACCCGCCGCAGACGCCCCCTTGCTGATGCACTGTCCCGAGTGCGGGCAGCCGCTCGACGTGTCGGGAATGGCGCCCTACGCCAAGGTCGAGTGCCCCCACTGCTCGGTTTCGATCCGCGTCCGCACCGTCATGGGGCAGTACGAGATCACGGGGGTTCTCGGCGAGGGGGGGATGAGCCGGGTGTTCCGCGCCTTGGATCGCAACCTGGGGAGGGAGGTCGCGCTGAAGATCCTTCACCAGTCCCTCGGGCGAGACGAGGCGCTCGTCGCGATGTTCGAGCGCGAGGCCAAGCTGACGGCCTCCATCGTCCATCCCAACGTGGTCAAGGTCTTCACCGTGGGACGGGACCAGGGCTATCTCTTCATCGCCATGGAGCTGCTCCAGGCGACCGGCCTCGACCAGCTCATCGCCAGCAAGGGCGCCCTTTCCGAATCCGAGACCCTGGGGATCGCGCTGGACGTCGCGCGGGGGCTCAAGGCGGCCCGCGAGGAGCGTCTCATCCACCGCGACATCAAGCCGGGAAACATGCTGGTGACCGGCGACGGCACCGCGAAGCTCGTCGATTTCGGCCTCGCCCTGCACCAAGGGGGCGAGGAGCTGTCGGAGGAGCTCTGGGCGACGCCCTTCTACGTGCCGCCGGAGAAGCTCGAGGGCGAGCCCGACACCCATCTTGGCGACATCTACAGCCTCGGGGCGACGCTGTACCACGCCCTGGCGGGCAAGCCGCCCTTCGACGCGAACACCTCGTCGATGGAGGAGCTGAAGGCGATCAAGAAGCAGCCGGTGGATCTGAAGGCCGCCGCCCCCGGCCTTTCCAAGGCGACGGTGAAGCTGATCGAGACGATGATGGCCTACCGGGCCGAGGACCGGATCCAGTCCTACGAGGAGCTGATCGCCAGTCTCGAGGACGTGCGGAAGCGGCGCTTCGGGATCGAGCCGACGCCGCGGGCGCGGTCGAGGCGCCCACCTCTCGGCTGGGTTCTGGGGGGGCTGGCGGCGTTTTCCCTGCTGGCCCTGGTCGTGCGCTACGCCTTCGACGGCGGGGAGGACGCCGGGGAGACCGCCATCGGCATCGGGCAGGGCGAGAGGCTCATCACCGCGAGCGAGAGCAGCGTCGCCGAGCGCTTCCTCGACGGACGCGAGCAGTTCGTCGCGGGCCGGTTCGACGAAGCCGGCAAGCGCTTCCGAGAGCTCGCCGAAGAGACGGCAGCGCCCGTCTCGACCCGGATTTGGAGCTTGTTCTATCTCGGGTCGGTCCATCTGTTCTCGGGGGAGCTGGAGCCGTCGCGAGACGCCTTCCGCCGGATTCTCGAGCTGACGCCGGAATCCGGCGAGGATCCCGCGGAGACGGCGGCCTTTCTGAAACGGGCCGCCTCGGCGCTTTCCGGTCCGCTGCCCCTGCTTCCCGAGGAGACGGCCTTCGCTGCGGACTCGGTCGAGGCGCTCGGTCTCCTCGCCGCAGGCCTCAAGAACTGGCAGCACGGCGAGTTCGCCTCCGGCGCGGCCTTGCTGACGGCCTTCGCGGAGAGCCAGCCGCCCTCCGATTCGCCTTGGCTGGAGCCGCTGAAGGACCGGGCCAAACCCTTCCTCGCCGACTTCGAGACGCTCGCCTCGCTTCCGAATCCCTCCGCCTCCCTGTCCGACGCCGAGCTCGCCGCCGCCGCCGAGGCCCTGGGGCGGGGAGCGGAGGCCCTGCGCACCAAGGGGGCGGCGCCGAGGCTGGTGAAGCGGCGTCTCGTGCGCATCGGCGAGATCCGCGAACTGGCCGCCGAGGCCGCAGCGAAGGCCGCCCAGGCCGCCCAGGCCGCCGAGATGGCCGCAGCGGTCGCGATGGACGATGCGGCCAAGTCGCCGTCTCCGGATCTCCCGGCGCCCGACCCCCAATCGGAGGCCGAAATCGAGCGGCTCCGGACCACGTTGGCCGCGCTCCGCCCCCTCGGCGAGTCGTTTCGCTTTGCCGAAGCGGCGGAGAGAATCCGGGCGGAGGCTCCCGAGACGCCGCTTGGGCTTGCCATCCGCGACGAGCTGCTCCATGGCTTCGCCCTGGCGGATCGCTATCTGGCCCAGCTTGCGAGGGGGCTCGGGGCGGACCCCTACGAGGGAGCGGTGAGGCGGCGCACGGGCCGCTCCTTCGAAGCGGAGGTCTCCGCCGTCGACGCCTCCCTGCTCGTCGTCGATCTCGGCTTCGGACCGATCGAGATCGAGGTGGGGGAGTTCGCCCCCGACTGGCTCGTGGAGATCGGCCCCGGCGTCCTGCCGCCGCTTTCGGAAGCCACGGCGGAGGCGTGGGAGGCGCTCGTCTTCTTCGACCTCCTCGTCGTCGGCGGCGACCCCGCCTCGGCCCGGGCGGAGGCGCTCGCGGCGGTCGACGGAGCCTTCGCGCGGCGTTGGGAGCGGCTCAAGCTCCTGCGTTGAACAAGGCGGAATGTGGGATTTTGGGTTTCGGAATCCGAAATTCGGCTTTCCTTGTCCCATGGCAGGAAAAGACGACGACCCGAAGGGCCCTCTCCCCGATCCCGAGGAGATCGCGAAAAAGCTTTCCGATTTCTTCCGCAGCAGCTTCGGAGATCAGGTCTCCGTCACGGCGATGCCGGGGATGGGCAATCCCTTCGCCTCCTCTCCCGAGCCGGACGGGGAGGACCACGATCTGCGCAGCGAGGAAGGCGAGACCCCGTCCGTGCTCGACTTCGACCTGACCCCCCGGCAGATCAAGGCGCACCTCGACCGCTTCGTGATCCGCCAGGACGAGGCCAAGAAGGCCCTCTCCATCGCCGTCTGCGACCATTACAACCACGCCAAGTACCGCAAGCAGCTCGCCGGGACCGATCCCGAGGCGGCGAAGCGGATCGAGTTCGCGAAGCAGAACGTCATCGTCGTCGGGCCCACCGGCGTGGGCAAGACCTACCTGGTCAAGCACATCGCCGAGCTCGTCGGGGTGCCCTTCGTGAAGGCGGACGCGACGAAGTTCTCCGAGACCGGCTACGTCGGCGGCGACGTCGACGACCTCGTCCGCGAGCTGGTGCGCAAGGCCGACGGAGACGTCGAGCTGGCCCAGTACGGCATCGTCTACCTCGACGAGATCGACAAGATCGCCACGGCGTCGAACGCCGGCGGGCGAGACGTGAGCGGCCGCGGGGTGCAGACCACCCTGCTGAAGCTGATGGAGGAGACCGAGGTGCCGGTGCGCAATCCCCAGGACATGCAGTCGCAGATGCAGGCCATGTTCGAGATGAGCCGCACCGGCAAGTCCGCGCGAGAGACCATCAACACGCGGCACATCCTCTTCATCGTCAGCGGGGCCTTCTCGGGTCTGGAGAAGATCATGGAGCGCCGTCTCCGCCAGGGGCCCATCGGCTTCGTCGCCGCCGGCGGGGAGGAGTCCGATGAGACGGCGGAATCCTCCCGCGAGCCGACCACGCAGGACTTCATCGACTTCGGCTTCGAGGCGGAGTTCATCGGTCGGCTCCCCGTGCGCGTCGTGTGCGACCACCTCTCCGCCGACGATCTCTTCGACATCATGAAGCATTCCGAGGGCAGCCTGATCCGCCAGTACGAGCGGGAGTTCGAGGCCTTCGGGATCCGGGCGGAGTTCGACGACGGGGCGCTGCGGGCCATCGCCGCATCCGCCGCCCGCGAGCGCACCGGCGCCCGGGGGCTGATGACCGTCTCCGAGCGGCTTCTGCGGGGCTTCAAGTTCGAGCTGCCCGGCACCACCGTGACCGAGCTGAAGATCGACGAGGCTCTCGTGGCCGATCCCTCCGCCGCCCTCGCCGCCCTGCTGGCCGCCGCCGAGCCGGCCCCCGACGGGCGGGCCGCCGCCGAGGTCGCCGCCTTCCGCCGGAAGTTCGAAAGCGAGCACGGCGTCCGTCTCGCCTTCGACTCCGGGGCCGTCGCCCGCCTCGCCGTCCTCTCCGAGCAGACCGGCCGGTGCATCTCCGAACTGTGCGCGGAGACCTTCCGCGACTTCCAGTTCGGGCTCCAGCTCATCCGCAAGAACACCGGGCAGACCGTCTTTCCCGTCACCGCCGGGGCCGTCGACGACCCTGACAAATACCTCAGCAATCTCGTCGTGGCCAGCTACCGGGGGGAGGGGAGCTGAGGCGGGCGCGGGGCCGTCCCGCCATGCCGTCGAGCAGGACTCCTGGAGCGCCGGCGTTCGCACCGAATCCCGTTGTCCACCGCATCCCTTTGAGCTAGAAGAAGCCCATGCAGATCAACGCCTGGTTCGTCGCCATCGTCCTCGCCCTCGTCGTCCTCTGGAAGGTCGACCTCTTCGCGACGCTGCTGAACCTGAAGTCCCTCTCTCCCGAGATCCCCGAGGCCTTCCGCGGTTTCGTCGACGAGGAGACCTACGGGCGCTCCCAGGAATACGCCCGGGCCAGGGCGGTGCTGGGGATCGGCGAGGGCATTTTCTTCCTCGCCGTCCTCTTCGCCTTCTGGTGCCTCGGAGGCTTCGGCTGGCTCGACGTCCGGGTGCGCGGCTTCGTCGGGGGCGGCGGCCCCATCCTGGCCGGTCTCGTCTACATCGGCATCCTCGCCGCCGCCCAGGGGCTGCTTCGACTGCCCTTCGACTGGTACGGGACCTTCGTGCTGGAGGAGAAGTTCGGCTTCAACCGCAGCACCTTCGCGATCTGGATCGCCGATCTCGTCAAGGGGGCGGCGCTCGCCCTCGCGTTCGGCGCGCCCCTGCTGGCCCTGCTGCTCTGGATCTTCCAGTCCGTGCCTCTCGCCTGGCTCTGGGGGTGGGCGGCGGTCGTGCTATTCTCCCTGCTCCTCGCCTACGTCGCGCCGACGTGGATCCTGCCGCTCTTCAACCGCTTCGAAGCGCTCCCGGACGGCAGCCTGCGCCGCTCCATCGAGGCGATGGCGAGGAAGTGCGACTATCCCCTCGCCGAGATCAGCGTGATGGACGGATCGAAGCGCTCGACGCGGTCGAACGCCTTCTGCACCGGCTTGGGAAAGCGGAAGCGCCTCGCCCTCTACGACACGCTCGTCGAGAAGCACAGCGAGGCGGAGCTGGTCGGCGTGCTCGCGCACGAGATCGGCCATTTCAAGAAGGGCCACATCGTGAAGTCGCTCGCCCTGGGGGCGCTGACCACCGGGGCGCTCTTCTTCCTCCTCGGGCGGATCCTGGAGAACCGCGCCCTCTTCGACGCCTTCGGGGTGAAGGAGACTTCGGTCTACGTCAGCTTCGTCCTCTTCGCCATCCTCGTTGCGCCGGCGAACGAGCTGCTTTCCGTCGCGGGGAACTGGCTGAGCCGGAAGCACGAGTTCGAGGCCGACGCCTACGCCGCCGAGGCCACCGGCGACCCCGGGGCCATGGCCGACGCCCTGCGCAAGCTGAGCCGCGACAATCTCAGCAACCTCACGCCCCACCCCTTCTACGTCTTCCTCCACTACACCCATCCCCCCGTGGCCGAGCGCATCCGTGCATTGAAGACGCTTTGACCGATGAAGGTTCTGTTGATGCTTTTGTTAGTGCCCGCGCTCCTGGCGGGAGGGTGGTTCGTCTTCGAATGGCTCTGGGACCGCCGGCATTTTCGGCGCGACGGATCCGGCGCCTTCGTCGTCAACCTCCGCGCCCGCAAGGCCGCCAGGCTCCTGCACGAGCAGCCCGAAACCCTCGTGCTCGACGTGCGTCCCGGCGCCAGCTGGCGGGCGGGACGCCTGCCGGGCGCGCGCAACGCGCCCTTCGCGATGGACGGGGGAGGCTTCGGGGCGGACTCGCTCGAAGGCATTCCCCGCGAACGGCCCCTGCTCGTCTACTGCGACGGCGGATTTCGCAGCCGCCTCGCCCTCGCCGCCCTGCGCGAGGCGGGCTTTCGCCGCATCCACCACCTCCATCGAGGGCTGATGTCCTGGCGGATGGAGAACTTGCCGGTCGAGTCCGGCGATGCCTGCGAGGAGTGAAAGGGCGCGCGCGCCCTCCGCTCACGACAGGAAGGAGCAGACGTATTGGCAAATCCCGTCCCGCACCCGGATCGTGAAGCCGGACTTCGCGGGCACTTGGAAGGCGCTCCCGGCGGCGTAGCCGGCCGTCTCCTCCCGCCCGTCGAGGACGACCTCGCAGGCGCCGTCGGTGATGGCCATCTCCTCGGCGGCGTCGGTGCCGAAGTGGTATTCGCCCGGGTAGATCAGTCCGAGGGTCTTCCTGCTGCCGTCCCCGAAGAGAATGGAATGGCTGACGACCTTGCCGTCGAAGTAGACATTGGCCTTGGCGGTGGCGGTGACGTTGGGGAAGTCCATGAAGTGTTCAGTTTTCAGCGTTCAGGCTGCGGCTGGCGCCCGTCTTGAGGCGGAGCGCGTTGAGGCGGATGAAGCCGGTGGCGTCGTCCTGGTTGTAGGCGTGCTCGGCGCCGCCCTCCATGGTGGCGACGGCCTCGTTGTAGAGGCTGAGGGGCGAGCGCACGCCGGCGGCGATGACGTTGCCCTTGTAGAGCTTCAGGCGGACCTCGCCGCCGACGTATCGCTGCGACTCGCTCACGAGGGCCTGGATGGCCTCGCGCTCGGGCGCGAACCAGAAGCCGTTGTAGACGAGCTGGGCGTACTTCGGGATCAGCGAATCGCGCAGCTGCATGACCTCGCGGTCCATGGTGAGGCTCTCCATCTGGCGGTGCGCCTGGAGGAGGATGGTGCCGCCGGGGGTCTCGTAGACGCCGCGGCTCTTCATGCCGACGAAACGGTTCTCGACCATGTCGACGCGACCGATGCCGTTGCGTCCGCCGAGGAGGTTCAGCACGCGCATCACGCCGTAGGGGGTGAGGAGGGTGTAGTCGCCCGACCGACCCTGTGCGGCCACGTCGCCGAGGGCGGCGAGGATTTCGTCCAGCGCCTCGTGCCGGATGCCCACGCAGTTGCCCTTTTCGAAGAGGAGCTGGACGTATTCGGGACGGTCGGGGGCCTCCTCGGGCGAGACGCTGAGGACGTACATGTCGCGGTCGGCCTCGCCGGAGGGATCGTGCCAGGGATCCTCCAGCACGCCGCTCTCGAAGCTGATGTGAAGGAGGTTTCGGTCCATCGAGTAGGACTTCTTCGCCGTCGCCTGGACGGGGATGCGGTGCTCGGCGGCGTAGGCGATCATCTCGGCCCGGCCGGGGAATTGCTCGCGGAAGCGTTTCTGCCGCCAGGGAGCGATGATCTGGATGCCGGGGGCGAGGGCGGCGGCGGAGAGCTCGAAGCGGACCTGGTCGTTGCCCTTGCCGGTGGCGCCGTGGGCGATGGCGTCGGCGCCGTTCTCGAGGGCGGCCTGGACCATGCCTTGCGAGATGCAGGGGCGGGCGATGGAGGTGCCGAGCAGGTATTGCCCCTCGTAGATCGCGCCGGCCTGGATCATGGGGAAGATGAAGTCGCGGGCGAAGGTCTCCTTGAGATCGCCGACGATGCACTTCGAGGCGCCGGTCTTGAGGGCCTTCTCCTCGAGACCGTCCAGCTCCTCCTGCTGGCCGACGTCGGCGCAGTAGGCGATGACTTCGGCCTGGTAGGCGTCTTTCAGCCAGGTGAGAAGGACGGAGGTGTCGAGACCGCCGGAGTAGGCGACGAGGATTTTGTTGACGTTTTCGCTCATGGGGCTTCCGAAAGAAGGCGGGCGGCACTCTACGTCCCGCCTCCGCGCTTGCAACGGGATTCGGCGGAGGGGAGGGACGGCGCAACACGGTTCGCTGGGGGATGCCGAACGCGAGCCCCCCCGTCACGCCGCCGCTGCCTCCTCGTCGTCGTCGTCGTCCTCCTCGTCGTGGAAATACTCGCGGGGCTTGTAGAGCTTCGCGACGACGAGGAAGAGCAAGGCCGCCGCGAGCATGAGTCCGCTGAAGAACCAGAAGTAGGCCGCGCCCTCCAACTTCACCTGGCCGCCGACGAAGTAGTCGCGGGAGAGGGTCGGTTCGCTCGCGGCGGCGTCCGCCTCGGTGGGCAGTCCGAGGGCCTCGCGGCGCCGGTCGAGCCAGGTGCGCTCGGGATGGAAGGGCTCGAGGACCTTCGCCAGGGCGCCGGGCTCGGTCTCCTCGGGCCGGTGGATGGTGAGGACGGCCCCCTGGTCCCACGGGGTCGTCGGCGTCTTGTCGGGACCGGCGCTCCAGACGCGGATGCGGTTCCGGTTGAGGAGGCGGTACTGGTAGGGGTTGCCCCAGGGGTCGGTCGCGGCGGCGGCGAGGGCGGCGCCGTCGGCGTTGGAGGGGGCCTCGAACCCGTCCGCCGCGATCCTCGCCTCGACCTCGGCGAGGAGACGGTCGAACGCCTCGCGTCCGCCGAAGCGGAGGTCGGTCCGCCTTCCTCCGGCGTCGAAGACGAGAAGGATGTCGTCGTCGGTCCCGACGACGCCGTCGTGCCCCCCATGCACCGTTTCGGCGTCCGCCGCCTCGATCTTCGCGACGGGGTCGTCCACCTGGATGAAGCCGTTGATCCCGGCGGTGACGAAGTTTCCGAGGAAGACGGCGCCGAGCCAGAGCGACATGATGAGCGACTTCATCGACTTCGGCGCCTGGGTGTAGCTGAACTCCAGGCTCACGATGGCCACCATCACCTCGGCGGCGGTGAGGGCGACGTAGGCGACGATCTGCCACGA
>CAYMMC010000006.1:8756-12948 GCA_964391125.1 uncultured Akkermansia sp. | reverse complement strand
TGCCCGGCCGTTCGCGTCGAGGTAGTCGCGGAGGGGCGAGCCGCCGGCGTCGATCCTCGTCTGCGCGACCGCGACGAGGACGAAGGAGGCCACCATGATGAAAAGCCCGATGGCGATCTTGCGCAGGGGCGTCAGGGGGAGGACGCGCTCGATCAGCGGATAGACGACGTAGGAGAAGAGCGGGATGAAGGTCAGGATGAAGATGGGATTGAGCGCCTGGATTTGGCTGGGCAGCCAGTTGATCCCGAGCCAGCGCAGGTCCATGTTCTCCGCTTGGAGCACCCAGGAGGAGCCGCTCTGGTCGAAGAGCGCCCAGAAGACGGCGACGAAGACGTAGATGGAGCAGAGCTTGCCGACGGCCTTCAGTCCCGCGCCGCTGAACATTTCGCGGAGGACGCGCCCGCCCCGCGCCGGGATGTGGACGAACTTCCACCGCCCCAGCCAGAAGACCAGCGTGGCCAGGGCCATGAGGAGGCCCGGCACGCCGAAGGCCCAATGCGGGCCGTGCCACTCCAGCAGCCAGGGCGTCAGCAGGGTCGAGGCGAAGGCCCCGAGGTTGATGGACCAGTAGAACCAATTGAAGACGCGGGGCAGCAGGTGGCGGTTGCCCCGGCCGAACTGGTCCCCGACGTGGGCCGAGACGCAGGGCTTGATCCCGCCCGAGCCGACCGCGATGAGCCAGAGCCCGACCATCAGCCAGGTGCCGGCCTCGCCCGCGAGGCCCATCAGGGCGAGCGCGCCGTGGCCGAGGCAGTAGACCACCGAGAGCCACATGATGACGCGGTATTTTCCGAAAAGGAAATCCGCGAGGAGGGCCCCGGCCAGGGGCGTGAGGTAGACGAGGGAGACGAAGAGGTGGAAGCGCTTCGTCGCCTCCGCGTCGCTCAGGCGCACGCCCTCCGCGTCGCCCATGAGCCAGAGGTAGTTCACCATGAAGACCGTGAGGATGGTCCGCATGCCGTAGAAGCTGAAGCGCTCCGCCGCCTCGTTGCCGATGATGTAGGGGATGCCCGGCGGCATTCCGGCGAGGGGAAGGGCTTTGGAGGGATAGGCGTTCAAGGTTCCAGCGTTGAGGTTTCAGGTTCGCGGATGGCGCCGTCCGTGTCTCCGCGATGTCATGGCGCGATCCTAGCGTGGTCCCCTGTGGGGGACAAATCCGTTTTTCGGGGCCGCCGGCTACGGTGCTGGACGATCATGGGGAGTTCCCAGTGGCTTCGCGGGCCGAAGCGCGCCGCCGGGAGGCTTGAAAACGACGACGGATTTGTCATTGGCGCTTTCCCCGCCCTGCGCTTTCCTTCTCGCCATGGAATCGACCCACAGCAAGACGATCGGCTACATCCTCTGGATCTTCGGCTTCACCGGATCGCACCGCTTCTATTTCGGCAGGCCGATCAGCGGCCTGATCTGGCTGCTCACCGGCGGGCTCTTCCTGGTCGGTTGGATCGTCGACCTCTTCCTCATTCCCGGCATGGAGCGCAAGGCCGAGCTGCGCTATCGCACCGGGCCGGTCGACTACTCCGTCGCCTGGATTCTCCAGACCTTCCTCGGCTATTTCGGAGCCCATCGTTTCTACATGGGGAAATGGGCCACCGGTCTGCTCTACCTCGTCACCGGCGGGCTCTTCGTCGTCGGCTGGGCCTACGATTTCTGCACTCTGAACACGCAGATCACCGAGATCAACGCGAGGAAGGGCGGTGCGTTCCCCGACGATCGGACGATAGGAGGAGGCTGACCGCGGGCGAGGAGGGCGTTCCGAAGCGCCGGATCCTCACGGATCCGCCCGGTCGGTCGGATTCCCGAGGCGGCGCAGCGCCCTCCGGACCGCGATCCAGAGCAGCGGCGGCAACGCCGCGCCGAGGAGGACGGCCAGCAGCGGTTGGCCTTCGCCGCGGTGGCCGATTCCCGCGAAGAGGAAGCCCATGGGCACGCTCCCGAGGCAGAGCGCGGAAAAGAAGCGGCGCAGCGGCATGCGCGACATCCCGGCGAGACAGGCGACCGCTTCGGGGAGCACCGGCATCCAGCGGGAAAGAGCAACGATCCAGAGCCCGGATTCGGCCCGGAAGAGGCGCTCCCCCTCGGCGATTCCGTCCGCCCCGGCGAGCCGGATCGCCGCGCGGCGCCCGAGCCGGCGGCAAAGTCCATAGGCCAGCATGCCCGAGCCGAGCGAACCGAGCGCCGAGATCAGGCCGCCGAGGGCCCAGCCGTAGGCCAAGCCCAAGGCGGACATCACCGCCGTGCCGGGGATGGGCAGGAGGAGGTCGGCGACGAGCAGCCCCAAGCCCGCGAGCCAAGCCCAGGAACGCGCCTCCCGGAAAGACGCGGCGAGACGCCCCGGGGACAGCGCCGCTTCGAAGGCGCCGCCCCAGATCGCGAAGGGCACGACCACGAGCAGGGCGAGCGCAAGGAAAAGGAGGAGGAGGCGCTTCATCGTGGTGCGAAGGCGTGGCGGTCGGTCGCGAACGGCCAAAGCCCGTCGGAGAACCTCAACGAAGCGGGAGGGCGGTGCAAGCGTTCCGCCGTTCCGGCGAAGCGGCACGGATTTCGGATGAAAATTGCTGCGGCTCGGCGTTACTGGAAGGAGTCGGACTCGGATATGGAAAGCGCTCCTGAGAAACCTGCGGCGATCCTTGCGAAGCGGGCCGATCCACGCCGTTTCGGCGTGCCCCGCCTCGGACGGGCTGGGCTCGTCCTGGCCTGGGCCGCCGCGTTCGTCGCGCCTCCGCTCGCCGCCCAGATCGTGGGGCAGCGTCCCGACATCCCCGCCGGACTCCATCCAAAGCGGCTCTCGGTCCGCGAGGCGGTCTTCTCCTTCGTCCTGGAGAAGGCCGAGTCCGTCTATCGGAAGGATCCCGATTCGAAATGGTTCGTCGTCGCATCGACCGAAGGCGGCGCCCGTCACGAGTGGAGGATCGGCGGTCGGGAGCTTCCTTTGCCGGAGGGCCTGCCAAAGCCCGAAACGGTGGTCGAGCGGCGGCTGAAGTTCCTGCCGCACGAGGGCAAGCTCTTCGTGAGGATCGAGGCGGCGGCCAGGCCGAAGGACGCGGCCCCCGGCGGCGAGGAGCGCCGCTTCTCCGGCACCTACGAGCTGGTCCCGGTGGAGGGGAGCTGGCAGGGCTACGAAGCCGGCGGCGTCCTGAAGGCGAAGCTCGCCGCCGCCGACCACGAGCGCTATCGGGCGGAAGTCCTGCGGGTCTTCTTCGGCGACGAGGTCCTGGCAGGCCATGCCTCCGGCTTCGGGCGCGAGCTGGTCGGCGTGCTGGAGCGCAAGCTCGCCGATCCTGGCCCCGCGCCGCCGGAGGAGGTCGAGGCGGTGCGGCGCATCGTCGCGGCCGCGAAGGAGCGCCCCGAAAGCGTGGCGGTGTCCGTAACGCCCTCCTTCGAGGCGGCCCCGGAGACCTTCGTCCTCGAAGGCGACGAGCTGCGCACGGCGACGGCCCGGCAGACGACGACCCTGCGCTTCAACGCCTCGCTCCCCGCACCGCCGGACCGGCCCTGACCGAACCTTCTCAAAACATCTCCAACTGCCCGCTTTCTCCCGCGTTCTCGCGAAAGCGCACCGATGCGCCGATCAGCCGGACGGACCTCCCTTCCCCTCTCGACCAGGCCTCGGCGAGCAGCTCGCGCATCAGTTCGGCATCGAGCCGGTCGGAGGCGCGCTGCGCCGTCGTCGTCCGGAAGTCGTCGAACTTCACCTTCGCGACGCATTCGCGGATCTCGCGGTCCCCGTGCCGCGCCGCCAGGTCCCCGGCCAGCTCCTCGACCAAGCCGTCGAGACGTTCTCGGCCCTCTTCGAGCGAGACGAGGTTCTGCCGGAAGGTGATCTCGTTTCCGACCGACTTGCGCACGCGGTTCGCCTCGACGGGGCGCTCGTCGATGCCGCGGCAGAGCCGGTGGAGGGTGCGCCCGAACTTGCCGAACTTGCGAACCAGCTCGATCTCGCTCCATCCGCGCATCGCCCCGCAGGTGGGAATGCCGGCTTCGTGGAGGCGCTCGGCGGTGCGCTTGCCGACGCCCCAGATCTTCTCCACGGGCAGATCGGCGAGAAAGGACTCGGTCTCCTCCGGACGGATCTCGAACTGGCCGTCGGGCTTGTTCCAGTCGCTCGCGATCTTGGCGAGGAACTTGTTCGCGGCGATGCCGGCGGAGGCGGTCAGGCCCGTCTCCTCGCGGATCTGCCCGCGGATCGCCCAGG
>CAYMMC010000006.1:3942-8746 GCA_964391125.1 uncultured Akkermansia sp. | reverse complement strand
TCGAGGTAGGCCTCGTCGAGGGAGAGGGGCTCGATGCGCTTGGTGTAGCGGGCGAAGATCCCGCAGATGCGTGCCGATTCGTGGCGATAGAGGTCGAAGCGGACCGGCAGGACGACGAGCCCCGGACAGAGCTCCAGGGCCCTGAAGGTGGGCATGGCCGAGCGGCAGCCGTATTTCCGCGCTTCGTAGTTGCAGGTCGTCAGCACCCCGCGTCCGCTCCGGCCGCCCACGGCGATGGGGCGTCCGGCCAGCTCGGGCCGTTCGCGCATCTCGATGGCCGCGTAGAAGCAGTCCATGTCGAGGTGGAGGATCTTGCGGAGGGGAGCGCTCGGCATCGCGGATTTCGGGACCATTCGGAATCGACGACGGATGGGTCTCCGCCGCCGGTTCCCGCACGATACCACGCGAGGAGGGGTTCCGCTTCCGTCGGCGGATGCGGGAGCCCAGGGAACGGGGCTTTCCCAAGCCCCGGCGCTGGCGGGGGGGAGGGCGCTCACTTCCCCCAAACCATCCGCACTCCTCCGAAGGCGCCGAATCCGGCGGCCTCGTATCCCTGCGTGGTCTCGTAGTCGAGGTCGAAGACGTTCTCGAGGCGGCCGTAGACCTCGAGCCGCTCGTTGAGTTCGTAGCTGCCGAAGAGCCGCGCCACGGTGTAGTCGCCGAGGACGACGCCGGGCGAGTCGAGCCGGTCGTAGGCGCCGGAAACCTCGGCCCCGGCCTTCCAGCGGTCGCCTGCGAGGACGATGCCGCCGGACAGGGCGAAGTCGGGCCGGCGGGGCAGCTTGTCGCCGGGGGCTCCGCCGAAGCCGCCCAGATACTGCCCGTCGACGATGGTGGCGTCGAGCCAGGTCGCATTGGTGTAGAGGCGCACGCCCTCGGCGGGGGAGTAGACCAGCTCCAGCTCGAAGCCCGAGGGCTCGGCGTCGACGATGGCGGGATCGACGAAGGTGAAGGGATCGACGTCGACGAGGTTGTCGACGTCCGCCTCGAAATAGGTCAGGGCGATGGAGCTGCGCTCGTTGAGGAGGGTCTGGCGGAAGCCGATCTCGCGGGTGAAGCTCTCCTCGGGCCGGAGGGTGGTCGGATCCAGCGTGGGCGCGAGGAAGACGAAGTCCTGTCCCGAGGGGGCCTTGTAGCCGGTCGCGAGCTTTCCGAAGAGGGTCGTGCCGGTCGCCTCGATGCGGTGGTCGAGCTGGACCGTCCAGGTGCCCTTGCTCTCGAAGGAGTCGTGGTCGTCGTAGCGCCCCGAGGCGAGCAGGTGGAAGTTCGCGGGCAGGTCGAGGTCGGCCTGGGCGAAGACGCTGCCGTAGCCGTAGTCGAATTCGCCGGGAAGGTTGAAGGGCCCGGGGGTGATCGGAGTCCGCTGGAATTCGTAGGTGTAGTGGCCCGCGCCGAGGGTGTAGGCGGCGTCCCCGCCGGGACGCCAGTTGAGGACGGCCTCGAACTCGTGGCCGGTTTGCTCGAGGAGGTTGTCGTTCAGGAAGATCTCGCGGGTCGCCTCCAGCTCGTTGCGGGAGTAGCTGTAGAAGGTTGCGAAGTCCCAGTCGTCGCGGACGATGCTGAAGCGCGGCGAGAAGAGCGAGGACTGGTTCGCGTTCAGCTGCGGCTCGGGGAAGCTCGGGCTCAGGGAGGAGCCGGCGACTTCGAGGTCGGAAGTCTGAACGTAGCCGAGCACGTCGAAGTGGACTCCGTCGGCGATCTCGTAGGCGAGATTCCCTCGGACGACGGCGCTCTCGAAGTCGGAGCGGGGGCGGTCGTTGGCGGTTTCCACCAGGCTGGTGTCGAGGGCCAGCCCGAGACGACCGTCGCGGATGGCGAGCTTGTGCCCGGTGCGGAAGGTGGAGAAGGAGCCCGCCTCGACGAAGGAGTTCAGGGTGTCCTCGGTGACGTGGCGGGCGTCGGTGGCGCGCGGGTCGACGGCGCCGGCGAGGGCGTCGGAGCCGTAGAGCGAGCTCGTCGCGCCCCGGGTGATCTGGACCGACTCCAGCGTGGCGACGTCGAGATACTCGAGCTGATAGAGACCGGCCAAGCCGGGGGGGAGGCGCCGTCCGTTGAGGAGGACGACGGTGTGGTTGCTCTCCATCCCGCGGACGAAGAGCGAACTCTGCGCCCCCGTCTGCCCCGCTTGGACGAGATGGACCCCGGCGGTGTGCTGGAGCACGTCGCCGAGGTCGCGGCGCTGGACCGTCCGGATCTCGGCGCCGGAGATCGTGTCGACGGAGGGCAGAAGGTTTTCGCGATCCTCGGGGGCGACGGGCGTCCTCGTCGCCACCATCGGAGCGACGACGGCCTGCACGATCTCCTCGCGGATGATGACGGCCCGGTCGGGACTGCTCGCCTCGACCGTGGTGAGGTCCAGAGTCGCGACGGGATCGACGAGCGTGGAGACGGTCTCTTCCTGGGCGGCGGCCAAGGTTCCGAGAAGCAGAATGGAAAAAATCAATGTATCACGATTCATAGATTTGTTCTAAGGCGCGAAAGGTTCGGCTGCAACTGTTTTTTTCGCCCGAAATCCCGAGTATGACAGAGGTCGGACTTGCGCCGGTCGTGGCGATGGTCCATTTTCCCGCAAGCATCAGGAGTGGCCCGGCGAAAGCGGGGTCCGGCAACCTGGTTTGGAGAAGCCAAGGTGCCTTGGATGCTGGAGCGGGAGACCGCGACAGCCTCCGATGTGCGGACTTTCGGGTCCGAACAGAATTTCTCCGGGGAGAAAAGTCGCGCCGGGCGCGGCGGCCCCAAAGCCTGATGCGGTAGCTGAACCCCACAGACACTGCATCGACCATGACCTACCTCGACCTGCTCGAAGCCCACGGCGGCGGCCCTTGCTCCGCCCGTTCCGGAATCCTCGCAACCCGCGTCGACGGGACGAACCCCGACCACCACCTCTGGAACAACCGGGGCACCTGGTGGTGCCATTTCACCCTGCACCGGCCCGACTACACCTCCGAGCGCGTCCGCGTCTCCCTGCGCACCCGCGATCTCGCCGAGGCCCGTCGCCGCCGCGACGAATTGCTGGGCCGCCTCTCCCGCTGAACGGCAGTCTCGAACCCCGCCGCCCCCCATGTGCGCCTTTCCCCTTCCCGTTCCCGTCGAGCGCTTCCGGCCTGCCGGAGCGAAGTTGCCCGCGAACTTCCGCGACTGGCCCGCCGCCATGCAGCGCCGCTATCGCGAGCACGCCATGGCGCACGGGCCGATCCTGCGGCTTCCGCCGAGGCCGGGGGGCTCGACCGCGTTTGCCGGGTAGTTCCGAATGCTCAGACGAAGAGCGGGAGCACCGGCTTGCCCTTGTGGGCCACGGTGAAGGGCCGCTTGCTGGGGCTGTAGAGCACTTGGTCGAGCGGCAGGCCCAGCGCGTGGGCGATGGTGGCGTTGAAGTCGGGGATGCCCACGGGGCTTTCGAGCACGCGTTCGCCGCCCTCGTCCGTCCGTCCGTAGGCGATGCCGCCCTTGATCCCGCCGCCGGCGAGGACCGAGCTGAAGGCCTGGGGATAGTGGTCGCGCCCCGCGTTCTGATTGATGCGGGGGGTGCGGCCGAACTCGGTGGTGAGGACGACGAGGGTCTCTCCGAGCTTGCCCGCCCGGTCCAGGTCGTCGAGCAAGGCGGACATGGCCCGGTCGAGGACGCCGCAGCGTTCGGGGGCGGCGACGAAGACGTTGTTGTGCATGTCCCAGCCGCCGTAGCCGACCTCGACGGCGCGGACGCCGTTCTCGACGAGGCGCCGGGCAAGGAGGCAGCCCTGTCCGAAGGGATTGTCGCCGTAGCGCTCGCGGACGAGCTTGTCCTCCTCCCCGAGGTCGAAGGCGCGGAGGTCCTTGCTCCGCATGATGCGGACGGCGTCGTCGTACATCTGGGTGTAGGCGCGGACCTGCTTCACGTCGTAGCGCTGGTGGAACTCGGCGTCGAACTCGCGGGCGAGGGCGAGGCGCTTGTCGAAGGTCTCCTGCCCCACGTTGCGGAGCTTGGAGTTCTTCAGGCCCGACTTGGGGTCGTTGATCGCGAGGGGTTCGAACTCCGGCTCGAAGAAGCCGCCGCCGCCGTTGATGCGGCTGTCGCCCCCGATGTAGACGGAGCCGGGCAGATTCGGGTTGAGCCGGCCTTTGAACTTCAGCGCCCAGGCCCCGATTCCGGGGTGGCGGATCGTGGCGCGCCGCTCGTAGCTGGTGTGCATCAGGTAGTTCCCCTGGTCGTGCGCGCCGGCGGTGGAGGTGAGCGAGCGGACGATGGCGAGCTTGTCGGCCTGTCCCGCGAGCCTGGGCAGGTAGCCGGAGATGGCGATGCCGTCGACCTTCGTCGGGATGGTCTCCGTCTCGCCCTGGTTCTCGTGCCCCGGCTTGGTGTCGAAGGTGTCGAGATGCGTCATTCCCCCGTTCATGTAGAGGTAGATGACGTGCTTGGCGGCGTCGGCGCGGGCGGCGGTGCCGGGGTCGGCAACGGCCCGTCTGGCGAGACCGAGGGCGCCGACGCCGAGAAAGGTCTTGGCGGTGCCCTCCATGAAGCGCCTGCGGCTCCACTCGTCGGATTTGAATGCTGCGTTCATGACGGAAAGCGGTTGTAAAAGGTGGGAAAGTAAAAGGTGGAAGGTCAGATTGTGCGCCCAGGTCGGGGCGGAGGGTTTGGATTGGCTTGCTTCTCTCCTAGCTTCTAGATTCTAGATTCTAGATTCTGGCTACTGAACAAAGATGAATTGCTGGGTGTTGAGCAAGGCCCAGACGAGGCCGGGGTAGGCCTCGTCGCCGCTCTCGGCGATCTCCGCCCGGGCGAGCGCCATCTCGCGCCCGGTCGGTTCGCGGGCGAGCATGGCCT
>CAYMMC010000006.1:0-3842 GCA_964391125.1 uncultured Akkermansia sp. | reverse complement strand
TCCGCCCGGGCGAGCGCCATCTCGCGCCCGGTCGGTTCGCGGGCGAGCATGGCCTGGAAGATCATCCGCACCTTGTCGTCGGCCTCGCCGGCTTCGTGGAGACGTCGTCCGAAGGTGGCGAAGGGGTTCGTGAGCGCTTCGACCATGGGTCCGTTGAGAAGATTCAGCGCCTGGGGCACCGACGCGGCGTTGGCGGCGTTCTCGATCACTTCGCGGTCGGACTGGCCGAATTCGCGGAGGAAATGTCCGCGTCGGGCGGGGGATTCGAGTTCGGAGGCGCGGGCCATTTGGCCGACGAGCGACTGGTAGCGCTTGTAGTCCCGGCTCAGCCGGTTCCGCCAGGCCTTGCGCTGCTTCTTGTCGACGAGCTCGGCGGGCGGATCGGGCATCTCGGGCTTGGGCAGCTTCGTGAAGACGACGCGTTCGCCCTCGCCCGCCATCCGCATCGCCTCGCCCCCGTCCCCGGACATGGTTCCGCCGTCGCTCATGCCCATTGCGACGAGGAGGTCGCTCCCGTCCACCCTCTCGCCCACCTTCCGGTAGGCGATTTCGGAGACGGCCCTCCGAGAGCGGCGGCGCAGGTTCGCCAGCTCGCCCCGGAGCTGGTTGAACCGATCCTTGTCTCCCGCCTCGAGAGCCTGCTGGATCTCCTCCCGCACCTTGTTCTCCTCGGGCGCGCTCGCCTCGTAGGCGGCGGCGACCTGCTTCAGCATCTCGGCGAATTCCTCCTCGCTGCGCTCCTCGAGGGCGGCGTGGATGCGGCGGACCCTCTCCACGGAGGCGAGCTGGTCCGCGATGCGGGGGCGGTAGCTGTCGGCGTCGGGCAGGGCGAGGGCGACGATGGAATCCCAGATCTGCTCGGCGCTCATGCGGCGGAGCACCGGGCCGGGGAAGTAGTAGTGCTCGCCCATGACCATCTCCCGCTCGTTCGCGGCGCGCTGATAGGTCCGGGTGTTGTAGAGCACCTCCTGGAATTTTCGCATGTCGTAGCCGAGGTCCTTCATCAGGTCCTCGAGGCAGGCGAGCAGTTCGGGGTTGGACACCGGCGTGGCGTCGGTGAGCTCGTCGACCGGCTCGAAGACGCCGTGGCCGAAGACGCGCTTCCAGAGCCGGTTGGCGACGACGCGGGTGAAGGTCGGGTTGTCCTTCGAGGTCATCCAGGCGGCGTAGGCGTCGATGGCGCCGTCGTCGAGCTTCGCCAAGTCGATCTCCGCGCCGAACATGGTGCGCGCCGTCACCGTCTCGTGGGGCTTGGCGTCGTCGTACTGGTAGTCGTGGGGGAGCTTCAGGGTCCGCTCGACTTCGGCGGCGCGGACGTAGCGGAGCGGATCGTAGATGTCGTTCAGCGCCGTCCTTGTCGCGGCCCGGTCCCGCTCGTAGGCATCGTAGGCCTCGATGGATCGCATCGCCGCCGCGCGGAACTGGCCGTCGTCCATCTTATGGCGGGCGAGGTAGGACTCGTAGCGTTTCGGATCGGCGACGATGCGCTCGAGCCCCGCCACGCTGGTGATCCGGGGAAAGCGCGCGACCCCGGCGGCCTCGGCGAGGATCCGGTCTCGCTCCTCGCGGACCCCCTCCTCGACCGTCTTGCGGTTCTGCGAGAGGTACTGCCGGGCGTCCATTCCGTAGGAGAACGCGGCCATCTGGTAGTAGTCCATCTGCGTCCATTCGTCGAAGGGATGGTTGTGGCACTGGGCGCATTCGAGACGGACGCCGAGAAAGACGCGGATGGTGTTCGACATGTTGTCCAGGGGCATGCCCCGGTCGCGAATGTAGTAGCCGACGGCGCCGTTCTCCCAAACCGTGCCGCGGGCCGAGACGAGCTCGCGGACGAACTGGTCGTAGGGCTTGTTGGAGCGGACCGCGTCCTTGATCCAGAGCTGGTAGGCGGCCTCGGCCTGCGGGGCGCCGATGCCGAAGCCGGAGTTGATCCGCAAAATGTCCGCCCAGAAATTGTAGGCGTGGCTCACGTGGCCCTCGCTTCCGAGCAGCTCGGCGACAAGCCGGGCGCGTTTGTCGGCATCCTCCGAGCCGTGGAAGCGCTCCGCCTCCTCGATCGTCGGAATGCGGCCGACGATGTCGAGATGGGCGCGGCGCACGAAGGTCGCGTCGTCGATGGCCTCGTTCGGCCGCAGACCCTGCTTCGCGAGCATCGCCTCGACGAGGCGGTCGATCTCCGCGGCGGCGGAGGCGGACTTCGCTTCCGCGGGCGGCTCTCCTCCCGGAGGTTCGGCTTGCAAGGCGGCACCGGACAGGAAAGCGGCGGCGAGAGCAATCGCGGGGGCGGCAAACGGTTTCATCGAGAGAGCGGAGCGGTTCGATAGGGGATACCCCGAGCCGCCCGAGAGGTTGCATTCGTCGGATCGCACGATGACGCCTCCCCCCGGCGGCTCCGATGGGCCATCCGCCAGTCTCCCGAGCCCGGTTCGGATCACCGTTCGCGGAGCAGCATCCCGACCGCCTCGTCGAGGGCCTTGCGGCAGTCTCCGCCGCCCTGGTTGGTGCAGGCGAGCATGGCGAACCCCTTTTCCGGCGCGAGCCAGGCGACGCTGCGGTTCATCGTGTTGCTGCCGCCGTGGGTGAGGACCCGCCCTCCCCACGACCGCTCGAGGTTTCGCCAGCCGTAGGCATAGGAGTTGCCGTCCTGCACGGCGGTGTGGAGACGCTGGTAGGTGGCGGCTTTCAACAGCCTGCCCCGCCCCTTGGGGCCCGCGAGATGCTCGGCGATGAACTTGGCCCAGTCGTCGAAGCTCATGTGGACCGTTCCCGCTGGCCCCAGGACGGGCGGGTTGTCCACCTTGGGACCGTTCCTGGGCATCGCCGAGCCGTCTTTGCGATGGGACCAGGGCTGGTCGACCTTCCCCGGGGTGCCGGTGCCTCCGAACCCGGCCCGCCCGATGCCGAGGGGGGAGAAAAGCGACTCCCGCATCTGCGCTTCCCAGGGCAGGTCCAGGATGAGTTCCAGGAGATGGCCGGCGACGACGTAGCCCCAATTCGAATAGAGATGCCTTTCCCCGGGGGCGGGCAGGTCCTCCAACTCCAGCGCCATCCGCACGACCGTCGCCCTCTGCGATCGGATCTCTCCGCCCTTGCGGGCGATCTCGCCCCAGGGGGGATTCGCCGGCAGCCCCGACCAATGGCTGAGAAGCTGGGTCAGGGTGGCGTCGGCGAGCGGGGAGGACGGGCGGGGTTCCTGGGCGGAGAGAACCTCGCCCAGGCTCGTGTCCCATCCGATCTTGCCCGCTTCCACGGCGATGGCGGCGAGGGTGGAGGTCATCGCCTTGGTGTTCGATCCGAGGTGCCAGAAGTCGTCCGCGGTGGCGGCGATCTCGGCGCCCTTCTTGCGAACCCCGACCACGGAGACGCTTTGCAGTCCCTCGATCGTGACGAGGGCCGCGCCGAGGGCGGGGAGTCCGTGGCGGCGCCGGATCTCCTCCAGCTTCGGTCGCCACGGAGGGACGGAACGGTCGGCCATCGCGGAGACCGCGAAGGGAAGCGAGGCGGAGGCGGCGAGAAAGCGGCGGCGATTCATCGATGGCTCGTAAGCTCTTGCCGGTGGATGATCGCGGTTCTGTGCGGAAAAAAACCAAAATCGGCGTTTTTTTGGGCGGCCTCCAGAACCTCTTCGGGCGTGCCGATGGGGAGGATCTGGATTTCCTTGGCCCTATTGGGCAATGATCCTGCGGAGCGAGGTGGCGTTTCCCTTGCGGCCCCAAGGCCTATGGGAGGGCGCGGTCGCCCTGCCGCCGCCGCCCGAAGTGCCCTTCGACATCCACACGATGGAGCCCATCGAAGTTCCGCCGCAAGCGATCTGGCGCGACGACTTCGAGGGATCCTTTCCC
>CAYMMC010000005.1:0-23405 GCA_964391125.1 uncultured Akkermansia sp. | reverse complement strand
CTTTCCTTCCGCGACGGGGCGACCACCCCGAACAGCACCATGGGCTTCGAGCTGCCGCGGAACGGGGGCGCCCATCTCCTCGCCGTCATCGCGGCGGAGTCCGGCGGCCCGGCCGATCTCGACGGGGTCGACCTGACCTCGATCCCCCATTCCGCCGGGGGCGGAGTCTTCCGCCGCGAGCTTTCGCCGAACGGGCGGCACACCTACTTCGTCCACCTCTCCGGCTCCGATCCGTTCTCCCTCGAAGGAATCGGCGGCGTCGGGCTGACCGCCGAGCTCCGCGCCCCCGACGGATCGCTCGTGGCCTCCAGCACCGGAGGCAGCTTCCACTTCGAGCAGGCTCTGGGGAGCGGCTTCCACCAACTGATCCTCTCCCAGGCGCCGGGCGCGGCCGGGGCGATGCCCTACTCCCTCACCTTCGCCAACGGGATCCTCGTCGTGGTCCCCGACGTCGCGGTGGGCCCGGCCCCCAGCCGCCTCGTCGGCAGCGGCGTCCATGGCGGGCTCCAGCTCGCGCCGATGGTCTCGAAGCGGGCCCGCCGGGTCCAGGGGCACGCCACCGTCGCCAACCGGGGAAGACGTCTCGACTCCCTGGCGGTGCGGGCCGACAAGGGAAACGCTCTCTTCCGGACCGCCTACTTCGCTCCCGGCAACGTCACCGCCGCGATGGTCGCCGGCGTCTTCCGGGTTCCGGAAGCAACCGCAGCGGACCGACCCGTCCCGATCCGGGTCCAGTTCACGCCGAACAAGAAGAAGCTCATCAAGAAAAAGGGGAAGAAAGGGAAAAGGAGCGTTCTGAAAAGGACCTTCTCCGCCTCGATCCACGCGACCGCGACCCGAGGGCCGGCCGCGAGCGATGCCGGAACGATCCGGCTGCGGACGAGATAAGCCCGCCGAGAACGCCATTCCCACGAGACGCCGCCTTCCGACACGCCATGACCGCCTTCCGTCCCCGTTCGCATCGACTCCGGCTCCTGCTGATCGCCTGCGCGGCGCTCGCGCCCTTCGCCTCCGAGGCGGCCACCCAGGCCATCGTGCTGAAGCCGGGATGGAACTCGGTCTGGATCGACGTCTCGCCCGACGACCCCTCGCCCGCCGCCGTCTTCGCCGGACTCCCCGTCGAGCAGGTGTGGGCCTACTTCCCCAAGGACCGGCCCGTCGAGTTCATCGACGACCCCGAGAGCGGGCTCTGGAACAAGGACGCCTGGAGCGTCTACATTCCGTCCGGGCCGGAGGCGTTCCTCACCAATCTCTTCGCCGTCCTGCCGCATCGGGCCTACCTGATCAAGCTCGGTGGCAGCTCCGACGCCGTCCTCATGCTCGATGGCGCCGTCGGACACCGCCCCCTCGAATGGCGGCCCAAGTCCTACAACCTCGTCGGCTTCCCCGTGGACCCAGCTACCGGAGGAGGCGGGGTCGGCAGCTTCTTCCTCAACGAGCCCGCCCTGAAGAACGGCGCCAAGTACAAGCTCAACCACGCCGGGCAATGGGTGCCCATGCTCCCCTCCGACGTGGTGCGGCGGGGCCAGGCCTACTGGATCCACGCCGATGCCGCCACCAGCTTCGAAGGCTCTCTCAAGGTCAGCGGCAGCACCGACTTCGGCGCCGCCCGCGATCGGGCCACGCTGGAGATCGCCAACACCAGCGCCTGGCCGGTGACGACGAGCGTCGGGGCCACAGGCGGCTTCCCCCTGGTGCGCAAGTCCTTCGACGAGATAGGAAACGTCGTCTGGACGCCATTCGTTTCCACGGAGACCGTGATCCAGCCTGGCGAGACCCTGATGCTCGACTTCGGCGTGCAGCGGAAGAACGTCGTATCCACCATCCAGGAGGTGTTGACCGTCAAGGGCGGCGGCACCCGCATCGACCTGCCGCTGCGCGTGGAGACACCCGCCGCCGCCGGGGCGGCGGCCGGCGACGCCGTGATGGGGGACGAGGGCCCCGGGACGGGGAGCTACGTCGGCCTGTGGGTGGGCAGCATCACCCTCAACGAAGTGGCCGAGGTCAACGTGGACTCCACCGTCGCCAAGCCCACCCCTTCGGAGATGTCCTTCCGCGTCATCCTGCATGTGGACGCCGGCGGGCAGGTGAAGCTGTTGAAATCCGTCACCGCACTCTGGAAGGACGGCGTCGCCGGCGGTCCCGGCGTGCCCGAGGTGCCGGGCCGCTACGTCCTCGTCACCGACGACGCCCGCATCCCCGAGTTCAAAGGGGCCACCCTGCGCGACGGACGCCCCTTCGGCTACCGCATCAGCAGCATCGCCTACGACCATCCCGGTCACGCGCACAGCGTCTCGGGCGGCTTCGGCGGCAGTTTGAGCACGCAGCTCGCCGTCGCCAAGGACAGCCCCACGCACCCCTACCGGCACTCCTTCCACCCCGACCACGACGGCCTGGATCCCCAATACCAGCCCCTCCCCGCCGGGATCACCGCCGACCAGGAGGAGACCTGGGCCATCGTCCGAAACTGGCAGTTCACCTTCCAGGCCGAGACCGACGACCACAGCCCGGCGCACGGCTACAACCGCGCCAGCGGGCTTTTCCAGGAGACCCTCGTCGGTATGCACAAGGTCCCCATCCTGATGAAGGGAAGCTTCGAACTCCAGCGCGTCGCCCCCATCGCCGAGATCAACCCTTCGTTTTGATTGGTGGGAAGGGTGTGATTGGGGGGGATTGGTGCGACCCGCCGCTCCCCCTGCCAATCGCACCAATCCCCCTCCTCGCGCCAATCCCCCCAATCCCCCGAATGAAAATCGCCTGTCTTGTCTCGCTCGTCCTCGCGATCTCCGGCTTGACCGCGTCCGCCGACATCCTGCAGGACTCGGAGCCTGCGGAGTCCACCGCCCGTCTCGACGGCTCCGGCCAGGAGCGCATGCTGGACATGACGACCGACGCCGCCGGGAACACCTACGTCGTCGGCAGCTTCAACTCGGCGAAGATGACCTTGCAGGCCTTCGGCGACGCACCCGGGGACGACGGCGCGGTCGAGGAGAGGACCACCCAGAAAAGGGAGCTGAACAACGCCGGCGGCTCCGCTGGCACCGAGGACATCTTCGTCGCCAAATACGACCCGCGGGGCAATCTGCTCTGGGCGCGCGCCGCCGGCGGGTCGGGCGACGACTACGGCGCCGGCGTGGCGGTGGACGCCTCCGGCAACGTCTACATCACCGGTTCCTTCACCGGCTCGGCGCAGTTCGGCGGCAGCGGCGGCATCGGCATCTCGTCGGCCCTGTCCACCGTCGCCGCCGGCGAAGGCAGGGTGTCGGGGCTGCAGATCCAAAGCGAGATCTTCGCGGCCATGCTCGACGCCAACGGCGCCTGGCGCTGGGTCAAACGGCTGGACTACCAGCTCAAGAACGCGGGTGTCTCCACGGGCTACAGCAACCACGGACGCTATGACTTCGGTCCGGGAAACACGCAGCCAGCCGGTAACTACACCCGCGCCGGCGAAGACGCCTTCGACCACAGCCGGGGCTTTGGCTGGACGAGCTACGACAATGTCGGTTTCGCGCAGTCAATCGCCGACGGAGATTGGGAACCAGGCGATCCAAACCTCAATACGAAAACCTACATCGTCGTCAACGACGATAGTGGCCATGACAGGAAACGAGGCTGGCGCGTGAACCTGAGAGCGGGAACCTACCGCTTCACCATGACCTGCGGGAAGCGGAACCCCGAAAACACCGACACGCAGCATGTGATCTACAGCACCTCCGGAGGCGACTCGGGCACAGTGATGAATGTAGACAACAACGGCCTCGTCACGGGATCGGTGGGGCCGTTCACCCTCGCCAACGACGGCTGGCTGTGGCTGCGGGCGGGCAACAACGAGGACTACACCATGTTCAACTCCCTCGACATCGACGTGCAGACCACGACCAAGGACATCGCGGTCGGCGGCGTCTTCGGAATGAGCAGCGGCGACCAGCAGCGCTCCGGCAAGGCGATGGCGATCGACGAGGAGGGCAACCTCTACCTGAAAGGGCGCTTCCTCGACGCGCAGAACGTCTCCACAGTCAGCGGCGCCATGGACCTGCGTCTCGTCACCGCCACCGGCGCGGAATACCTCATCGACGACAACAGCGCCCACACCGGTGCGCGCAACAGCTTCGTGACGCGCCTGAAGCTCGCCAACGCCGCCGCCAACAAGGCCGATCCGGCGCAGTGGTCTTGGGATTGGCTCACCATGTTCGGCGACAGCCGTGCGGGCGACGCCGTCACCATCTCCGATCTCGCCGTCGATCCCGAGGGGGACGTGTTCGTCACCGGCGGGTGGCACGGCAATCTCGTCGCCGGAGGAGCCCCCGTCGGCGTGACGAACAACAACACCGAGGGCTTCCTGCTGCGCCTGAGCCACACCGACGGCAAGCGCTTCCTGCTGTCCACGATGCGGGTGGACGACGACACCGACACCGGCCGTGCGATCTTCCCCGAGGCGGTCGTGACCGACAGCAAAGGCAACGCCTACGTGCTCGGCAACTACAACTCCCGCTTCGCCGCCAGCGCGGTCGAGGAGTGGCGGTTCCAATCCAGTTCCGACGGCAGGGAGATCCCGGCCATCCCCGGCGCGGACATGGACTTCTTCGTCGCCAAGGCCGATCCCGCCGGGGAATGGCAGTGGGTGGCCAGCCCCTCCGGCGGCGGCCGCCGCGTGGCGCGCTCCCTCGCCCTGGACCCGATGCGGAACCTCCTCGTCACCGGATCGCTGCGGGACGGCCCCGTGACCTTCGGGAAACACACCCTCGAGAACGACGCGGCCGATGTGAGCAATCCCTTCCTCGCCAAACTGACCTCCACCGGAAGCAGCAGCCCCACCTGGGCCTACGCCGCGAGCGTCCCCGGGCCCGGCGCCGCCAGCCGTTCCCACGGGGTGGAGGTGGCGGTCGTGTCCGGCGACAGGATCCAGTGGCTCCTCAGCAGCGGGCTCGACACCGACCTCTCCCTCGACGAGGCCGCCAACCACCGGATCGGCTCGCGCACCGGGGATGCGGCGGCCTTCGACACGCTCCAAAACTACGGAGGCCTCCTCGTGGGCGTCGATCCCGGCCCGCTCAACAGCACCGGCCTCTTCATCGGCCAGGAGGTCGTCCCTCCCGAAGACGTCACCGTCCTCCCCGCGCAGCCGGATATCTACATCGAAGGCCAGATCTCCGCGAATTCCGCCAACTACTTCCACTGGGACGACGTCGACAAGAAGCTCTACCTGCTGCAGCCCGTCGCCGACGCGGAGCTGCGCTGGCGGGTCTCCACCAACCCGCTCGACGAGGATCGCATCATCCAGCCGGTCGAATCCCGCCTGCCGAACGACCTCGACCGCCTGCCCGACTACCCCGAGTCGCTCGCCTACCAGCTCCACGTCTCCGGAGGCGGCCCGGGAGGGGACGAGCCGTCGGGCGAGATCGAAACCGACTCGTCGCCCTACCAATACTCCCGGATGGTCACCATCGGGGCCAGCAACGCCAGCGTCACGGTCAGGACCTTCAAATCGCGCGCCTTCCAGGCGCACGACTCGTGGGCCACGCTCGTCTTCACGCGCAAGGTCGGCGCCGGTCCCGGCCCGAACACCCTCGTCCTCCCGGTGCGCACGAGGCATTTCCGCGATGTGCAGAGCGACCCGGTCGACGCCGTCATCGGCACGGAGATCGACGGCTCGCTCCAAGACCACGACGATCCCTCCGGAAAGAACGGCTTCGTCCTCAATCCCCGCTCCCGCTACGACGGCGAGGGCGCCGACGCCGCGCACCATCGCGCCGAACGCGCCGGCCCCATCATCCCCGTGAACCGGGACGAGGAGGGGGAGGACGACGACCTCGTCGTCGCCTGGTATTCCGTCAGCCCCAGAACCGGCTCCGCCTGGCCCACCCGGGCCACGCTCTACAACGCCGTCTGGCCCGTGGACGAAACGACGACCGTGGGAGGCGTGACGCGCAACGCGCTGGAGAAGATCTTCATCGTCAGCCAGCTCGGCTCGGAGATGGAGCTCTTCGGCGACAGCGCCACCCTCGCCACCGTGGCCGTGAACTGCGGCAGCGGCAGCTCCTTCACCGCCGCCGACGGCACCGTCTTCGCCGCCGACGGCGCCTTCACCGGCGGCGCCGCCTTCTCCCACGCCCGCCCCATCGCCAACACCGCGGACGAAGCCCTCTTCCAGAGCGGCCGCTCGGCTTCCTCCTTCTCCTACGCCCTGCCCACCGGCGACGGCAGCTTCCTCGTCACGCTCTACTTTTCCGAGCTGGCCCCCAATCCGCCCACCGATCCCGACGAACCCGCCCCGCCCGCGCAGCCGAAACGCGGCACCGACGTCTTGGTGGAGGGAGTCCGCGCCGCGAGCGGGATCGTCATCGCGGAGCGGGCCGGCGCGGAGGACACGGCCTACACCTTGGAGGTGCCGGCCATCGTCACCGACGGCGTGCTGAACCTCCGCTTCGACAAGGCGGACGGCTTCGCCGAGGCGCAGATCAACGCCATCAAGGTCGTGCCCGCGGGGGTCTACCGGCAGGACAAGCTCGACCCGGCGAAGTACCTCAGCCGCCGCATCTACCACCAGCCGGACAAGGGCAGGCCGGGCTACAACCCCAACGAGGAGCATGCCCTGCTGGCCCCCAGCATGACCAGTTCCTACGACGCCGTCTTCGCCCTGCGCGACGACCTGAACCACCTCGGCGACACCGTCACTTCGGACCCCTATACGCTGATGAAGTACCGCGATGCCGCCGACGGGAAGTGGAAGTTCAAAGTCTACCAGGTCGCCGCCACCGGCAGCATCGTCGTCGGCGGCAAAACGCACACCTTCGACTTCACCAACTTCAAGGGCTTCGCCGGCAGGCGCGTGCAGGCCCCCTACCCGCTCTCGCTGTTTCCCGACCGCGCCGAGACCGACTTCGAAACACCGGTGGGCGTCCCCAACGCCTACTGGAAGGACCACAAGGGCAGCGTCTGGGCGCGCTGCGCCGGACAGGTCGTCGCCAAATACTGGTACCCCTTGCAATCGAACTTCTGGTTCGACAAGGACGGCGACGGTGTCTCCGACGGCGCCGCCGCCTGCCCTTGGCTGGAATTCCACGAGGGACCGAACAACACGCCGGCCCCGGACGACGCCGTGAGGGTCTTCTACGACATCGAATGGCCCCCCCTAGTGCCGAAGCTCTTCGTCGGCGAGACCCTGCGCGAAGCCAAACGCGGCATGCCCGACGTGAGGAACTGGGCCGCCGGGGCGCTCATCTTCGACGAGAACGAGGCGGCCATCAGCCAGCTCAATTTCGGCGACGAGGGCAGCCCGAGCATGTTGCGCCCCACCGCGCGGCTCATCGACTCCATGAGCGAACGCGCCGTGCCCCTCGCCGTGAAGGTCGCGGGCAAGTTCCTCACCGACGAGGGCGGCAGCGACCTCAACGTGGAGGTGGCGCTGGCCGAGGGCGGGCGCTACGAATTCCCCCTGCTGCCGCCGCACTTGCGCCCGCGCCTGCGGCTGGACACGAGCACCGTGCCCGCGCGGCTCCTCTTCCGCGGCCTGTACGACACCTCCCAGCCCGCCGCCCCGCTGGAACTGCTGAACGTGCTGAGCCGGCGCGAGCGGGACGAACTGCTCGCCTTCGGCGGCGACGACGCCACCGGCCTCTGGGAGCCCGCCGTGGAGAAACTCTTCGAGCTGACCCGCAACCCCAACGGCGTCCTGACCAAACTGCTCAGCGACGTGCGGGACGAGGATCTCTTCATCGGCCTGCAACCCCGCTTCGACGACGGCGGCAACGCCATGAGGGACATCCTGCCGGAGACGGTCTACGCCGGATTCGCCCTGACCGCCGGGCTCGGCGAGGGCGAGGGCTACATCACCCTCTCGGAAAACAACGATCCCGCCCTCGGGCCCCTGCCCGTGGCCCTGCATGTCATCCGGGTCGTGGAACCGCCCGTCGTCGGCAGCGTGCGCGTCATCCTTTCGCAGAACCCGCTCGACGAAAAAGTCACCCTGCGCCACAGCGCGGACTTCGGCGGCGATCCCGACGGGCTCGTCTTCGAATGGTACGTGAAGCAGGACGTCGCCGGACGCCCCGAGCCCTCGGACCTGCCGCCCGGCAACGGCTGGCTGCCGCTGGACGACGAGACGGGGAAAAACGGACTTGGCCTCAACAGCATCACCATCGAGGGCTCCGGCATCCGCACCCTCGCGGACCACTGGGCCTACTGCCGCTACCGCAAGGCCGACGCGGAGGAGATGAGCGCCGCCGGGCTGGTGCCGAGAAACAGCCTCTTCCCCGAAACTTTCGGCGGCCATGCCGGCGACCCCGCCTACGTCACCAAGAACGCCCCCATGTTCGTGCCCGGCTGGATCAAGCGCGTCCTGGAGGGGCTCAACCCCTTCGAGCAGCGCGTGAAGGATTTCCACCAGGCCCCGACCTCCTCCTACGTCAGCATGATCCAGCAAGCCGGCGGCCCCTACCGGGGCCCCGTCGCCCTCAACAGCAACGCCGACAACCTCAACCAGATGGGGCTCATCGAACTCTACGAAACCGTGGTCCACCGCGGCTTCGACCTCAGCATCAACGGCACCCCCTCGCAGACCAACGGCGCCGTCAACAACGCCCTCCTCCTCGCCGCCAGCCGCATCAGCGACCTCTACATGCTGCTCGGAAACGAGGCCTACGCCGACGCCCAGGATCCCACCATCGGCGTCGGCGCCGGTGCGGTCAACGTCGTCAATTCCAGCACCTTCGCCTTCCAAAACCAGCTCCCCAACCTCATCGAGGAGGAGCTGGCCCTCTTGCGCGGCCGCGATGCCAGCCTCGCCGGCGTGCAGGCCGCGCCGGTCTTCAACCGCCTCTACTGGAACTTCACCAGCGGCCTCGAGGGCGAGCCCGCCTACGTTCTCAACTACGAGATCAGCGACACCACCGGCTCGCCCACCGGCGGTCCCGACGGCTTCATCCGCGAGAACGACGCCGCCGTCGTCTACCCCATGGGCCACGGCGACGCCTGGGGCCACTACCTCAGCGCGGCGAAGAGCTACTACCGCCTCCTGCGCCATCCGCTCTATACCTGGACGCCGCGCAGCGAGACCACCCTCGTCGCCGGCGTCTCCGTCACCGTGGACTACCTCGACGAGGTGAAGTTCGCCCGTGCTGCGGCCGCCCGCGCCCGTGCCGCCGAGTCCATCGTCGACCTCACCTATCGCGGCCGCTATGTCGCCGACCCCGCCGGCCAGTGGCAGGGCTACAAGGACACCGACGCCGGCCGAGCCTGGGGCGTGGACGAATGGGCGCGCCGCTCCGGGCAGGGCGCCGTCCTCGACTGGGCCGTGGCCAACGCCGTGCTGCCCGAGGAGTCTCCCACCGGGACCAACGCGCTCAACAAGATCGACCGCCAGACCGTCACCGAACTCAACGAGATCGTCAGTGCCTTCGTGAACCTCCAGGGCGTCCTCGACCGCGCCGATCAGGGCCTCAACCCCCTCGGTCTGCACAACGACGTCGTGCCCTTCGACATCGATCCGCAGGTCACCGACACCCTCTTCGGGCAGCCGCACTTCGAGCAGATCTACGCGCGAGCCGAGAAAGCCGTGTCCAACGCCCGCGGCGCCTTCGAACACGCCAGCGGCCTGACCCAGCAGCTCCGCAGCATCGCCATGTCCGCCGAGCAGTACCGCCAGGAGATCGCCGGGCAGGAGGTGGATTTCAAGAACCGTCTCATCGAAGTCTACGGCTACCCCTACAGCGGCGACATCGGCCCCGGCAAGACCTACCCCACCGGCTACGACGGGCCGGACCTCTACAAATGGATGTACGTGCCCGTGGCCGAACTGACCGACGAAACCCTCCTGGAGCATGCGCCCACGGAGATGACCGCCTTCTACGCTGAATTCAGGTTCAACCCCTTTCTCCGCGACAATTCCTTCGAGTCCGTCGTCGGCAACTACTTCCCGGACGACGTCCCGGAAGGCGGCAGTCTGCACAAGGACAACAACGGCTTGCCCATGGCCGTGGACCATGAATTGAGCGCCGGACGCTGGGCCTTCGCCGCGCCGCCCTCCATGGGCGCACGTCGGGCGCCGGGCAGGCTCCAGATGGCGCTCAACGCCATCCTCGAAGCCCAGGCGGGCCTTGAAACCGCCGCCACCAACTACGACGGCTACGTCCTCGACGTGAGGGACGCTGCGGACTTGCTCAAAGCGAGGTTCGACCTCCATGGCGAAGTCATCGAGATCAAAACCGACCGCGCCATCGCATCCACGTCCCTGGACTCGGTGATTCTGGCCTTGCAAACCGCCAAGATCGGCACGGACATCGCCGCTGAATGGGTCGATAAAACGGGAGATGCGGTTGTCCACGGCCTGCCAAAGGTGGCAGGCGCCTTGGTCATGGATCCCAGCGCCCCGGCAAGAGGCAGCATCAGATCGGTGAGCAACACGGCGAACACCGTTTTGAAAACCGTTTCGGCCGGCTTTGAAGCCATCATGAACGCCATGGAGTTCACCAAGAGCCAGACGGAGCTCTGGACCGATCTGGAGATCGAAAAGGCCGGCTACAAATACGAAATCCAGGAGCAGCTCAAGGCGCTCGAGCAACTGCTTCGAAACGAAATCAACATGCGTCTCGAGATCTTCGAAGCGCAGCGTCGCCTCGCCGCCGCCGTGGGCGATTTTCAAGCCACCCTCGCCGAAGGCCAGCGCGCGATCGAGGAGCGCCTCGCCTTCCGCCGCAAGATGGCCGGCCCCGTCCAGCAGCTCCGCTACCAGGACATCACCTTCCGCAACTACCGCAACGAGGCCCTGCAGCGCTACAAGGCCAGCTTCGACCTCGCCGGGCGCTACCTCTTCCTCGCCGCCAAGGCCTACGACTACGAGACTTGCCTGCTCGGCAGCTCGACCAAGTCCGGCCAGCAGTTCCTCAACGGCATCATCCGCCAGCGCGCCCTCGGCCAGTTCAACGGCGACGACCCCGTCCACGGCGTCAACGGCCTCAGCGACCCCATGTCGCGCATGAAGACCAGCTTCGACGGCCTCAAGAGCCAGCTCGGTTTCAACAACCCGCAGATGGAGACGGGCCAGTTCAGCCTGCGCCACGAGCTCTTCCGCCTGCGCGACGCCAGCGACGAGGAATGGCAGGAGGTCCTTGCCCGCCACCGCGTCGCCGATCTCTGGCAGGTCCCCGAATTCAAGAGATACTGCCGCCCCTTCGCCCCCGAAGCAGCCGGCCCGCAACCCGGCCTCGTCATCCCCTTCGGCACCAACATCACCTACGGCCTCAACTTCTTCGGCTGGCCGCTGGCCGGCGGCGACAGCGCCTACGACAGCAGCCGCTACGCCACCAAGGCCCGCAGCGTCGGCGTCTGGTTCGAGAACTACAGCAATCTCAACCTCTCCACGACGCCTCGGATCTACCTCGTGCCCGTCGGCCTCGACATCCTGCGCACGCCCACCGGCAACACCCTCGCCACCCGCGAGTTCAACATCGTCGACCAGGCCCTGCCCGATCCCTTCCCCATCGGGGCCTCCGACTTGAGCAATCCGCGCTACATTCCGATGCTCGACAGCCTCGACGGCGGCTTCACCGCGATCCGGCAGTTCGGCCGTTTCCGGGCCTACCACAGCGCCGGAGCGGGAGACCTGCCGCTGCTGAACGAGATGACGACCGACAGCCGCCTCGTCGGACGCAGCGTCTGGAACACCCGCTGGCTCCTCATCGTCCCCGGCGGCACCTTCCTCGGCAACGCCGACGAAGGCCTCGAGACCTTCATCTTCGGCAAGAAGGTCCCCGGCTCCTCCACCGAGCGCGACGGCAACGGCAACACCGACATCAAGCTGTTTTTCGAAACCTATTCCTACCAAGGGCTTTGATTGGTGTGATTGGGGGGATTGGTGTGATTTGAAGACTGAGACGAAAGCTGAATCTGAAATGAAGACGACCACGAACGCCCGAGCGCTTCCCGGAAGAGTCGGCATGCAAGCTCCTCACGCCAATCCCACCAATCACACACATCCCCTACCCTCTAAGGCGGTGCAGGGCGCTGTTGAAGATGGCGGTCAACTCGTCGGCTTCCTTGAGCAAGGGGAGGGCGAGGTCCTCCGACAGCAGGCGGGCTTCGACAATGATCTCGAGCCAGTAATGAGACTCGTCCGATTCCTCCAGCACAGTTTGAAGCTTCGAGACGTATTCTGCTTTCGAGCGACCCCGGCAGGCGGCCCGGTAGTTCGCCCCCGCTGACGTGGCCGCCTTCACGAGTTGATAAGTCACCACCCGGCCCTTCTGATCCTTCGGCAAATGATCAACCACCTCCAGCACTGCAACCGCAAAAGCCTTCGTCCGATTCTTGAGCGCTTGTTTGTCCATCGATCCACCTCACTCGGACTCACCAGCAAAGTCAAGCCCCTGAAGAGTGGGATTGGTGGGATTGGAAGAGCCGCAACGAAGCGTGGATCCCATTCAAAGACGACAATGAAAACACAACCGCTTCTCCGCTTGGCGCTCGCCCTGCTCCTCACACCAATCCCCCGAATCACACTCCTCACACCAATTCCACTAATCCTCCTCCTCCTCGCGCCAATCCCCCTCCAGGCCGCAGGCTTGAGCGAGCCCAACCTCACCCTCTACGGGAAGGTCACCCAGCTCACGGGCGCTCCCGCGCAGGTGCTCCACGCCGGCACGGTCCTGTGGACCATCACCCCGCCGACGGGAGGAGGGGCGGCCTTCAGCATTCCCGTCTCCTTGGAAAATCTCGACGGCGGCAACTATTCCTACCGTCTCGAGATCCCGGTCGAAAAGCTGCCCTCCGGAGCCTCGCTCACGACGGGGGCGATCGAAGCCGGCGCTTCGACGAAATCCTACCACCTGGCAGCGAAGTTTGGGAGCCAGGACGCCCGCATGATCCGACCCGACGCGACGCCGCATCCGGGCAGCACCGCCTACAGCGAAGCGTCCCGCGGCAAGTTCGAACGCATCGACCTCTACGTCGCCTCGGACGAGCCGGACGCGGACGGCGACGGCATCCCCGACTGGTGGGAGGCCCTCTACCCGATGGTCATGGACCCCGCCAACGGCAACGACGCCTTCGCCGACCCCGACGGAGACGGGGTCCCCAACTACGCCGAGTATCTCGACGGCACCGATCCGTCCTGCTTCGAATGGGTCAAGTGGCTCGCCCGGCATCAGCTCGCCGATCCGGCGATGATGGCCCCCGACGCCGATCCCGACCATGACGGCATCGCCAACCTCATGGAATACGCCATCGGATCGGACCCCCGCACTCCCGACGCGCACCTCGCGGCGGAGCGGGTCGCCACCTCGGTGGAGACCATCGACGGCGAGCGATATCTCGTCATGACGGTCGACCGTCCGGGCACCCGCCATTGCAACGTGGACTACGTCGCCGAGACCGCCGGCGAGATCGGGGACTGGAACGCCCTGCCGGGCATCTCGCAGCTGACTCTCCGCGACGACCGCTTGCAGTTGAAATTCCGCGACGCCCGCCACATCGGGCAATCCGGGGCGGACCGCCGCTTCATCCGGGTCCGCTTCGTCTACAAATCCTGAAGGCCATTCGGCCGAGCCGCCCGACCATGCGACACCCATCCCTCGGCGGGAGGACGCTCCCCATGAAAGCCGCCCCCATCCGGCTCGTTCCGATTCTGCTGGCGACGCTCCTCCCCGGTGCCGCCGCTGCCGGGCTGAGCGTTTCGGAAGCCGATTTCGGCGGCGAGTTCTCGAGCTCCGGCCACGCGCCCACCTGGGTCGGAACGCTCGGGCTCGGCGTCAATACGATCTCGGGCCGCTACGACGGTTCGCCGGATTTCGACCACGTCTCCGCGACCCTGCCCCAATCGCTCGCCGTGGTCGAGTTCGTCCTGACGACGTCGGAGGTCGCCGCTTCGCCGGGAAGCAACCAAGCCTTCGTCGAGATCAACCGAGTGCGGGACCGGCTCGTCGGAGCCGCTCCGACCGTCCACGCGCTTTCCCCCTTGGCGTTCGTGGAAGGAGGGGTCACCTCCTTCGGGATCGCCACGGAGTTCCCCAACGGCACGAGGTCCTTCGACTACGTCTGGAAGATCGTCACCGCCCCGAACCGTTCCGTCTCCTTCCTCGCCTCCACCCTTTCGGTTCCGCAAGCGGCCGGCCAGGCGCTGCTGCGGGTCCGCTACGCGGGAACGCCCTCGCCCCCCGGAACCGCCGATTTCAGAGTCCGTCTCGTCGACGGCACGGCGAGGGCCGGATCCCATTACGGCGACATCGTCCGGGGCGGCCCGCCGGCGCCCCGCGACTACGACGTCCCGGCGACGCGGGAGCTGGCCATTCCCGTCCCCGTCCACCTCCTGAGGCGGAGGACCGCGACGTTCTTCACCGCGGAACTGCAGGGGCTCAACGGCGCGACCGTCGCCGATCCCTCCACGGCGACCGTCGTGATCGAAGCCTGGCATCCCTCCCCGCGGATCCTGAGAACGATCCGGAGCTTGGAGAGGAGGATTCGCAAGCTGAAAAGAAATGCCGCCATGGCAGGCCGGGCGTCGGTTTCGCGAAGGGCCGGGCATTCGCGTTTCGCCATCGTCAATCCGCGTCCCGCCGAAAGCCGCCCGGATCGCTCCCGTCGGGCGGCGTCGGCCGCGAAGTCCGTCCCGGCACGGAAGGCGATTCGCCGGCTCTCGCTGCGTTTGAGCCATCTGAAGAGCTCGATCCGGCCCCTTTCCGAACCGCCGCGTCGGAGTTGAGGCACCCCCGACCCACCTGTCCCCGATGCCCCCGCACGACCGCGTCGCCGCACCGTCCTCTTCCCTCCCCGGATCCACGCTCCTTCCCGCCGCCTTTCGATGGGGCTCTGCGGGAATGCTTTTCCTTGCGGTCTTGTCGTCCTGCGGTCGCCCCGACCCGCTCGACCGGGAAGAGGTGCTGGCCTCGGTCGGGTCGGAGCTGCTGACGACGGCCGAATTCGAGGCGGCCATGGCGCGACGGGGCGTCCAGGACGAGGCAGGCAAACGCGAGCTCCTCGACGAGCTCGTCCGCGACCTGCGCATCCTCCACGCGGCGAAGGAGCTGGGGCTGGAGGACGATCCCGAAGTCCGGGCGGCGATCCGCTCCATTCTCGTCGGCGCCCACCGTGCGCATTCGGGCCTGGCGGGCGAAGCCGCGCCCTCCCCGAGCGAGGAGGAAGTGCAAGCCTACTTCAACGGACATCCGGACGAGTTCCGCATTCCGCCCCGTATCCGAGTGGCGATGATCCGGGTCGCCGTCGCCGAGGGCATGGACGGCGAAGCCAAGGCAACGCGGCGCAACCGCATGGAGGAAGCCTTGATCGAAGCCCGCGCCCTCTCCGGAGCGTCGCATTTCGGCGCCTTGTCCGTGAATTACTCCGAGGATCAGGAGACCCGCTACCAAGGCGGCGACCTCGGCTACGTCACGCCCGAGGACGGTCGTCTGCCGCCAGCGGTCTTCGCGGCGGCGATGGAGTTGGAGCCGGGCGGCCTTTCCACCGTCCTGGAGACGCCGGACGGCCTCTATCTCCTCAAGCTGATCGAAAAGACCCCGGAGTCCGTCCAGCCCTTCCGGCTTGCCGCCCCGGCGATCCGGGCCAAGCTTCGCGCCGCTCTCGAACGGGAGCGCGAAACCGACTACTTCCGCGAGCTGGAGCGCATCCCCGTGCGCAGCGCCCCCGACAGGCTCCAGGCGTTGGCCCTTCCGGAAGCGAATCGGCAAGCGGCCCCGCCGGCTCCGCCGTCACCGACGCCGCCAGGACCATGACGACGAAGCCGAAGCGATGGCGCCGCAGGCGGAACGGGAGGGCGTCGGATGGCGATCCTATGGGGAAACGCCCCTTTTCGCCTGGCCCGCATGATCCAGCGCTGGAAAGCCCGGAAATTCGGGCTATCAATCCCGCCCGCCCATGTTCACCCTCCTCAAGACCGACAGCCGCACCGCCGCCCGCCGCGGCCGGATGTCGCTCGCCCATGGGGAGGTGGAGACGCCCTGCTTCATGCCGGTGGGGACGCGGGGGACGGTGAAGGCGGTCCATCCCGCCGAGCTGACCGATCCGGCGCTGGACTGCCGCATCCTCCTCGGCAACACCTACCATCTCTTCCTCCGCCCCGGCACCGAGGTCCTCGAGGCCTTCGGCGGCCTGCACGGCTTCATGCGCTGGGATCGCCCCATCCTCACCGACTCGGGCGGCTACCAGGTCTTCTCCCTCTCCAAGCTGCGCAAGCTCGACGACGAGGGCGTCCGCTTCCGGAGCCACCTCGACGGCAGTCCCGTCTTCCTCACCCCCGAGTCCGTCCTCGAGATCCAGCGCAGCATCGGCAGCGACATCTGCATGATCCTCGACGAGTGCCCGCCCTATCCCTGCGAACGGGCCTACGCCGAGAAATCGCTCGGCCTCACCCAGCGCTGGGCCGTCCGGGCGCGGGAGTGGATCGCGGCGAACCGACCGGAAGGACAGCGCTATTTCGGCATCGTCCAAGGCTCGTGCTTCCCCGATCTCCGCGAAAAGGCCGCCCGCGACCTCGTCGCGCTCGACTTCGACGGCTACGCCATCGGCGGCCTCTCCGTCGGCGAGCCCATCCCCGAGATGCTGAAGGCGGTGGAGACCGCCGCCCCCGTCCTGCCCGCCGACAAGCCCCGCTACGCCATGGGGCTGGGCCAGCCCGACCAGCTCCTCGAACTGATTTCGCGGGGCATCGACCTCTTCGACTGCGTCCTCCCCACCCGCGTGGGGCGGAACGGCACCGCCTACACCTTCGACGGGACGGTCCAGTTGAAGAACGCCCGCTTCGAGAAATCCCGCGAGCCGCTCGGGGCGCCGGGCGAGACCCACCCTCTCTGCGAAGGCTTCACCCTCGGCTACCTGCGCCATCTCATCAAGAGCGACGAGATCCTCGGCTTGCGGCTCCTCACCCTCCACAACCTCGCCTTCTATCTGCACTTGATGAACCGGGCCCGGCGTGCTATTGAGGACGGCTCGTTTGCCGATTTCCAGGACGATTTCGTCCGCCGCTACCGTGCGGGAAAGTCCGCCGCCTGATCTCCAGACGATTTTTGTCCCCCTCAGATTCCGAAATAACCCAATGATGTCCCTCCTTCCCCTTCTCGCCCAGGACTCCCCGCCCGCCGGAGGCGGCTTCGGCATGTTCGTCCCCATGATCCTCATCATGGTGATGTTCTATTTCGTCCTCATCCGCCCCCAGAGAAAGGCCCAGAAGGCCCAGGAGGAGATGCGCAAGAACATCCGGGTGGGCGACAAGGTCGTCACCGTCGGCGGCGTCCACGGTCTCGTCTCCGGCATGACCGACAAGACCGTCTCGCTCAAGGTCGCCGAGGGGCTCAGCATCAAGTTCGACCGCAGCGCCGTCGCCACCGTGACCGAAAGCAAGGGCAAGGACGGAGCGGAGGACTGATCCCGGACCCGAGACCCTCCCCATTGTTCACTTCCCATCTCTGACCCGGGCGCGATGCGTCCGTCTCCCCCATGCAAGCGCAAGCAGACAAGTCCCAAGACGCCCCGGCTGCCGCCGCGACGGAAACGTCGGCACCGGCCTCCGCCCCGACCGAAGCTCCGGCGGCCCCCGCCGCAGACGCGGCTCCCCAAGAGACGGCTCCCGCTCCGCAGGAGGCGAAGGAAGTCCCTGCCAGCGAGGCGCCCGTCTCCGTCCCCGCTTCCACCGAGGTCGACCGGGCGGTCGAGACGGCCATCGAGACCGTCAAGCCGGTCGCTCCGGCCGACACCGCCGCCGCCGAAGCGGCGGCGGAAACGGGCGTCGGCGTTTCGTCCAACTGGGTCTTCCTCCTCGGGCTCGGTCTGCTCTCCCTCTTCGTCGTCTATTTCGCGGCCGAGAACGCCCGCCGCAAGCGCATCTTCGGCACCATCCTCTCCGTCGCCGTCGCCGCCCTCAGCGTCTGGCTCTTCCAAGGGCTCGGCATGGAGAAGGGCATCGAGCTCCAGGGCGGCGTCTCCATGGAGATCAAGATCCGGCCCGCCGAGGGCAGGGAGGTGACCTCCCATACCCAGGACCAGGCCATCAAGGTCCTGACCGAGCGCCTCAACGCCCTCGGCACCGCCGACGTCCTCATCGCCCCGTCCGGCAAGGACGGCATCTTCCTCCAGATGCCCGGCGTCGGGCAGGACAAGCTGAAGGGCATCGAGGAGGCCCTCGAGCAGGTGGCGCACCTCTCCTTCTCCATCCTCCACCCGCAGAGCCAGTTCCTCGGCGCCCAGGTCGCGTCGGGCGCCCAGGTCGTCCCCGGCTACGAGGCCCTGCCCTACGCCGAGGAGAAGGACAAGGACGGCAACCCCCTGCCGACCCGCTACGGCCTCGTCAAGATCAAGCGCGACATGGAGGGCAAGAACGTCTCCCGGGCCGGCTACTTCTACGGCGACAAGGGCGACTCCATCAGCGTCTCCTTCTCTTCCGAAGGCGCCAAGATCATGGGGCCGCTGACGCGGGAGAACCAGGGCCAGCCCCTCGCCATCATCCTCGACGAGGTCATCCTCTCCTCGCCCGTCATCCAGGAGCCCTTCTCCGACGGCTGCTCCATCACCGGCAACTTCACCCAGGCCGAGGCCCTCGCCCTCGCCTCCGCGCTGGAGAACCCGCTGGAGAACCCCATCGAAATCGAGTTCTCGAACTACATCTCCCCGACCATGGGCGAGGCGGCCGTCAACCAGGGCATCCTCTCCGGCATCTGGGGGCTCGGGATCGTGCTCGTCTTCATGATCGTCTACTACCGCTTCGCCGGCATCGTCGCGCTGATCGGTCTCGCCTCCATCGTCGCCATCGTCTTCGGGACCATGGCCCTCTTCCAGTTCACCCTCACGCTGCCGGGGATCGCGGGGATCATCCTGACCATCGGCATGGCCATCGACGCGAACGTGATCATCTACGAGCGGCTGCGCGAGGAGATGGCCTCGGGCAAGTCGCTGAAGACGGCCATCGAGCTGGCCTACGACCGCGCCTTCTGGTCCATCATGGACTCGAACCTCACTTCGCTCATCACCGCCATCATCCTCTACTACGTCGCCGACGGCACCGTGAAGGGCTTCGCCGTGACCCTCGTCATCGGGATCTTCGGCACTCTCTTCGCCGCCCTCATCGTCACCCGGGTCTGCTTCCAATGGGTGATGGACGCGAAGTTCTTCACCAAGCTGACCTTCCTCAACTTCATTCCGACCCGCTCCTTCGACTTCCTCGGGGTGGCGCGGCCCTGGCTGATCGGATCGCTCGCCCTCACGATCCTCTCGATCCTCGTGGTCGTGGTGGTCGATCCCCGCGGCGTCGAGCTGAAGGGCGGCGACTCGATCACCGTCCGCTCGGAGGCCGACATCTCCTCGGAGGGCATCGCCGCCTCGCTCGCCAAGCTGGATCTCGGGGCCGAAGCCATCGTGCAGGAGCAGCGCGCCGTCGGCGACGACGGCGTCTTCTACCTCGTCCGCATTCCCACCGGGACCGCCGAGCAGGCGCTGGAACATCTCCAGGGCGACCTCGGCATCGACCTGGAGGACACCACCGTCAGCTCGGTCGGCTCGGCCGTGGGGCGCTCCATGCTCATCAATTCGATCCTCGCCCTCGCGCTCGGCATGGTCGCCATCCTCGCCTACGTCACCTTCCGCTACGAGTTCGCCTTCGCCCTCAGCGCGATCACCGCACTCATCCACGACGTGGTCGTCGCCCTCGGGGTGGCGACCCTGCTGGGGCACGAGCTCTCCCTCATCACCGTCGGCGCCTTGCTGACGATCGCGGGCTACTCGCTGAACGACACCATCGTCGTCTTCGACCGCGTCCGCGAATCCCTGCAGACGCGGCGCGGGGAGGTCAGGGACCTCATCAACCTCGCCCTCAACCAGACCCTGGGCCGGACCATCCTCACCAGCGCCACGACCATCTTCACCGTGCTGGTGCTTTGCTTCTTCGGCGGCCCCGGTCTGCGGAGCTTCTCGGTGACGCTGCTGATCGGGATGATCACGGGGGTCTACTCCACGCTCTTCATCGCCTCTCCCATCGTGCTGTGGTGGGCGAAGCGCTCGGGGACGAACCTCCGCCGCCAGGTCATCGACACCGAACAGTCGAAGGTCGAGGGGATCACGGCGCAGCAGGCCTGACCGAGCCGATCCGCCGGACTTCCGGGACCCATCGAAGGGTCCCGGGCGATCGCTTCCCGGGCGTGTCGTGGCACCGCGTCGGCGAGAGGCGCCGGACTTCGGACTTCGGGCCTGGACTTCGGGGCGGGGGCTCCGGGATCCGTCCCGAGCCTCCGCGAGGAACCGTCAGGGCCGCACCGCCTCCACCTTGGGCGGCTCGATGTTCATGATCTTGTCGTGGATCTTGAGGATCTCCTTCGACTTCGAGAAGAACTCGTCGACGTCCGCCGCGGAGGACTCGTTCGAGTCCACGATGTGCTGGAGCTGGGCGAGGTATTGATTGATGTCGAGGGAGATCTTCGCCATCTGCTGCTGGGCGCTGGCGTAGGCGTTGGCGACCGTGCTTCTCGCCTCGACGAGGGCGGAGCGCCGGCCCTGGTTGGCGACGAAGGCGTCGCGCTCTTCTTTGAACTCACGGTTCTTGAAGAGGCGTCTGCCGAGCGGGGCCGTCTCCCTGGGATCGGGCTGGTTGGCCGGGATGGCGGCGAGCTGGCGGGTGAAGTAGCGGTCGAGCTCGCGGAACTCGTTGAGGGGCTTGCCATATTGCTGGTGGAGGAAGGCGAGGCCGTTGATGACGCCGACGAGCTTGGCCGCCTCCTCGCGGTCGATCTTCTGGCCGGCGCGCAGGCGCGTCTCGATGTCGCCGATGTAGGCGAGGGTGGAGCGGCTGTCGTAGACGATCTCGTTCATCTGCGCGTAGGTGCGCTGGAGCTGCTCGGCGTGCTCCTTCTTCAAGGTCTCGACCTGGGCGGTCCATTCCTGGGTGATCCGCTCGGTCTCGGCCTGCTTGTCGGCGAGGAGGGAGGAGAGCTCGGCGTTCTTGTTCTCCAGCTCGCTGACGAGGGCGATGAAGGTCTTGGTCTGCCGCTCCAGGTCGAGGGTCTTCGACTGCTCGTCGCTCCAGAGCTTGCCGAGGAAACCCGCCCCGCCGACGGCGGCCAGGAGGAGGAGGGTGAGCAGGACGATGGCCACGGTCTTGCCGGTGCTCTTTCCCGTGGCGCCGTAGCCGTAAGCTTCGAGGGTCTTGTCAGGATCGTAGTCGGTGCTCATGAAAAAAAGAATAGTGCCGTTTTCCGGGAATGCGAGGGAAGGGGAGGGGTTCTTTCGGGCCGCTTCCGCATGGGAAGGCGACTTCACGACTACGTTCCAGAACCCGGGGACATTTCTCGTTGAACTGAAAACAAATCGTGATAGTATGAAATTTATTGAAATTCAGCCCTGCTGGGCATTTGACGATTTCATCATGGTCATGACCGAAACGCTGGAGAAACTGGAGGCCATCGTCCGGCCTCATTTGAAATTCCTCAAGGACGGGGAGGAGCTGGGCGCCGACCGGCATCTGGGGGAGCTGGGGCTGGACTCCATGGCTTCGATCGATCTGCTGCTGGCTCTGGAGGAGGGCTTCGGAATCTCCATCGACGACGAGCGGCTGACGGAGAACTCCTTCGCCACGCTCAGGGAGATCGGAAGGCTGGTGGAAGTCTCCGGCTGAGGTCTGGCGCGACGCGCCTTGGATCCGTTCCGCATCATGGCGTTTCCCTCGACTTCTTCGATCTACGACCGGATCTACCGCCTCGATCTCGTCTACGAGCCGGATTGCTGGAGGAAGTGCGGCGATGCGCATTGCTGCAGCTTTTCCCGACACAAGGCGAAATTCCGCTTCCTGGCGAAAGAGGCCGGGCAGGAACTGCCTCTGCTGCCGGGAGAGTTCGAATTTCTGGCGAGCTCGGGATGGACGCGGCAGTTCCGCGAATTCGAGCGGCGCCGCTTCGAATACGACTTCGGATCGGGGACCGTTGTCTACGAGACGGTTTTCAGTTCGCGTTTCCCCTGCGCCTGCGATCACGACACCCGCACGACGGTCTGCCGTCTCTATCCGCTGCTGCCCACCTACGAAACCGACGGGCGGGTGACGGGGGCGGAGCCGCTCGGCATCTACGAGGAGCTGGAGGCCATCGGCGGTCTCCGGCCCGCCTGCGAGCTGTCCGCGCTTCCGTTCTCGCAGATCGGGCTGTTCCTGGAGATCGCGAACCTCCTCGGACGACATCCAAAGCTGCTCTTCCATCTGATGGCCTACCGCCTCGCCAAGCGCCATGTCGCCGGCCGCATCCGCGCGGCGGAAGGGGAGGGGGATGCCGGCGTCTTCGCGCTGTTCGAGCGCCGGTTCATGCGGCGCCGCCTCTTCGACCACGCGACGCTGAAGCGCGATCTCGAAGCCCTCTGGCGGCGCTTCGCAGCCCTCTACGGCGACCGCTTCCTCGACGAGATCGCCTTGCCCCGCTGAAGGTGGCGGTCTCCCCGAGGCGGGGGACGGCATGGTCTCCCCTCCTCGGTCCGGGGACTTTACCGGCGGAGCATCCTCGTCCATGCTGGGGGATGAAGTGGATGCTCCCTCTCGCCGCCTGCCTCCTCGCCTCCTGCGCCGACGCCCGGGAGGGGGATCCGCCGCCCGAGGTCGCCAAGGAGGCGATGGCCGCCTATCAAAACGGGGAGTTCGACCAGACCATCGCCCTCACCGAGGGGATCGGTCCCGACAGCCGCTGGCGGCAGGTCCGCGCGATGGCCTTCCAGCGCCGCGGCGAGCAGCGCTTCTTCGACGGCGACGTCGCCGGAGCGCTCGCCGATTTCGACGCGCACCTGACGTTCTATCCACATCGGGACCCCGATCACTGGCAGCGGGGAATCTGCTATTATTACGCCGGGGAATACGACAAGGGGAAGGCCCAGTTCGAACGGCACCGGACCGTGAATCCGGAGGACGTCGAGAACGCGGTCTGGCATTTCCTCTGCGCGGCGCGAATCCCCGGCGGCAGCGCCGAGGCGGCGCGGGAGTCGCTCATCCCCATCGAGCGCGACGGTCGGGTGCCCATGAAGGAGATCCACGATCTCTTCGCCGGGCGCGGCACTGCGGAGGCGGTCCTCGCGGCGGCCCGGGAGAACGGCGACGGCGTGCTCGACGAAGCCGAGCGCAACCGGCTCTGCTACGCCCATCTCTATCTGGGGCTCTACTACGAGGCCCTCGGCGAGACGGAGATGTCGGCGGAGCACATCCGCCGGGCCGCCTACGACTACCCCATGGACCACTACATGGGCCGGACCGCCCGGGTCCATGCCAAGTTGCGGGGCATCGACGCGGCGGAATGAGCCCCCTCCGGCAGAACCGGAGGCTTGGGGATCGGAGCCGCCCGAAGCGGCCTGTGACAGCGTTCCTCGGGAGACCTCGAAGGCCTTCCCCGCCCATTCCATCATCCCCCCACGCACCGCCGCGGGCTTCAAGGGTAGCCCCGAGCGGCCCGCTC
>CAYMMC010000004.1:15945-23841 GCA_964391125.1 uncultured Akkermansia sp. | reverse complement strand
ACCGGGCGCCGGTCTCCCTGAAGATCGACGCGCCGATCGCGGAGACGCCCCGCAGCGTCGCGGTGATCACGCAGCAGCAGTTCCAGGATCGCGGCGCCCTCAACCTCCAGGATGCGTTGAACTACACCCCCGGCGTCTCCGCCGGCGTCTACGGGATGGACACCCGGGGCGACTGGGCCCTGGTGCGCGGGGTCGAGCCGGTCGCCTACGTGAACGGGATGCGGGGCATCTTCGGCTACTACAACAACGTCCGGCCCCACACCTTCGCCCTCGACACCCTTGAGGTGGTCAAAGGCCCGGCCGGGGTGCTCTTCGGACAGGGCAGCGTCGGCGGGATCGTGAACGCGAGCTACAAGACCGCCTCGACCTTCGAGCGGAACGAGGCCTACGCCTCCTACGGCAGCTACGACCGCTTCGAGACCGGCCTCGACGTCGGCGGCCGGGACGGCAACTGGGCCTGGCGGCTCGTCGCGGTGAACCGCGAGGCCGACACCCAGGTGGACCACGTCACGGACGACACCTGGTTCCTCCTGCCCTCGGTCACCTGGAGCCCCACGGAGGACACCTCGCTGACCTTCCTCTTCAACGTGCAGGAGGACGAGTCGGGCACCTCGGCCCAGTTCCTCCCCTGGCAGGGCACGCTGCTGCCCGGGCCGCGCATTCCTTCGAGCCGCTTCGCGAGCGAGCCCGGGCTCGACCGCTACGACACGCGGCAGAACTCCTTCACCATGATCTTCGAGCACCGCTTCAACGAGGTCTTCAGCTTCGAGGCCCGGGCGAACTACACCAAGGGCCACGCCGACTACCGCTCCTTGTGGCCGCTCTTCACCGGATCGGGCATCGGCCGCATCCCTCCCGGCGGCCTCGTGCAGCGCGAGCTCTGGATCAGCGACGCCACCTCCGAGGCGGTGGTCTACGACATGCGCCTGCGCGCCGAATTCGACACGGGCGCCGCCCAGCACAACGCCGTCTTCGGGATCGACCGCCAGGATTCGCGCACCGACAGCGTCAGCTACTACGGCATGGGCACGCCGCTGAATCTCTACAATCCGGTCTACGGGGCGCCGCAGCCGATCGGACCCTACTTCGACGATCCCTTCGCCGACCTCGTCCAGACGGGCATCTACGCCTCCGACCGGATCGAGATCGGCGACTGGATCCTCTCGCTGGGCGGACGCTACGACCAGGTCGAGAACTCCAGCCAGGGCGTTCCGGGGGTCCAGAAGGACGAGGCCTTCACCGCCGACGCGGGGGTGATGTATCGGATCGGGAACGGTCTCGCGCCCTACTTCAACTATGCCGAATCCTTCCTGCCGGCGGGCAGCTGGGAGGTCGACTCGACGGGCAAGGTTCTCGATCCGAAGCAGGGCGAGCAGTTCGAAGTGGGGATGAAGTACCAGCCCGAGGGCAGCGACAGCCTCTACACCCTGTCCTTCTTCGACATCACCGAGAGCAACCGGGCGCTCCCGGGGCCGGTCCCGAACACCTACGTGGCCAGCGGCGAGCTTTCGATCCAAGGCATGGAGGTGGAGGCGATCCACCGCTTCGGCGACTTCTACCTCCAGGCGGGCTACACCCTTCTGAACACCCGCGATCTCAGCACCCCCGGGGAACTGCAGCTGGAGAGCGTGCCGGAGCACGAGATCTCGGGCTGGCTGAGCTGGCGTCCCAGCGGTGCGCTGAAGGGCTTCAAGGCGGGGATCGGCGCCCACTACACCGGCGCCAGCCTCGACGCGACCAACACCCTCGAGACACCCTCCTACGCCATCCTCGACGCCATGCTGGGCTACGAATGGGGGGATTGGGACCTCACCCTCAACGCCACCAATCTCACCGACAAGGACTACGTCGCCACGGCCCTCTCGCGCGGGGACGTCTTCTTCGGCCAGCGCCGCTTCCTGGGGGTGACCCTGCGGCGCCACTTCTGATCCTCCGCCCACCGGAGCGACATGGCCATGCCGCGCTTCAAGATCAAAAAGCAGACGGTCTGGCGCCTCCATTCCGTCTGCGGGCTGATCGCGGGCATCGGCCTGCTGGTGATCGGGCTCAGCGGGAGCGTCCTGATGTTCTCCCGGGAGATCGACGGACTGCTCCGCCCCGAGGTGGTCCGGGCGTCGCCCCGGGACGGGGCCTCCCGGCTGCCGATGGACGAGCTGATCGGTCGGGTGTCCGCGTCCTTTCCGGGCCATCAGATCATGGGCTGGGTGCCGGCGGCCGAGGGCTCCGGCGACTCGGATCGCGCCTGGGTGAAGCTGCCCGACGACGAGCATTGGCTCTTCGCCCATGTCGATCCCCACACGGGGAGAATCCTGAGCCGCCCCTCGGAGTCGACCTCCCACTTCACCGGCTGGATGCTGGAGCTCCACTACTCCCTGCTGGCCGACCACGCCGGTCTGCTGGTCGCCGGCCTCTTCGCGGTGCTCCTCGTCCTCCTCGGGATCTCGGGGGTCTGGCTCTACCGGGACTTCTTCCGCAACTTCTTCCGGCTCCGCTGGGGCCGGAGCACCCGCATCCTCTTCTCCGACCTGCACAAGTTCGTCGGCATCAACGCGGTCGTCTTCAATCTCGTCCTCGGCTTCACCGGGGCGTGGTGGAATCTCTCGCACCTCATCGGGCACCTGTTCGAGGAGGAGCACGCGGAGGTGGCGGCGGCGGAGCGCCCGCCGGCACCCGGGGAATGGGCGTCGGTCGACGCGATGCTGCGCGAGGCGCCGAAGCACGTCGAGGGCTTCGAAGCCCGCTACATCGGCTTTCCGCAGACTCCGGACGACGCCGTCCACCTCTACGGCCGGCACGGGGACGCCGGCCCCTTCCGGGGGGAGCACGGATCGCTCGTCGTCTTCGAGGCGAAGAGCGGGGCCCTGCGCTCCGCCAGCGACGTCCGCGAGGGCTCGCTCTGGGACCAGATCTACGACAGCTTCGTGCCCCTGCACTTCGGCACCTTCGGCGGATGGCCGATCCGCATCCTCTGGTGCCTCGGCGGGCTCGCCCCCGGCACGCTCGCGGTCTCGGGATTCGTCATCTGGCGGAGCCGCCGGAAGAAGGCGAAGCCACTGGCCTCGGTCGAACGGTCGGTGGATTCGGGGGCGGCGATCCAGGAACGCGTCCACGTTGGACGGCAATCCCTGTAGACAAGGCCCGTCGCCTTCGGTCGGGCGTCGCGAAGGACGCGGGCGGTGGCCGCAGCCGCAGGCGGAACCTGCGTCGATCCGGCGCGTTCATGGCGATGTCTTGCCGAACGAGCTTGCGACTGCAAAACTCCAAGAGGGCTGTTTCTTTTGCGATGGCCATTCCTTCCGCCTGGTTGCGCAGACCTCGCCGGACGGCTCCCTCCCCATGACAGCCCGACCCGAAGAACGAAATCCGCCCCGGCTCAAGCTGGGGCTCAAGCCCTCCGCCGAGTCCGCCGTCCGGGGAGGCCATCCTTGGATCTACTCGGAGAGCATCCGGCGGCAGAACCGGGAGGGCGAGGCGGGCGAGATCGCGGTGGTCTACGACCGGAACGACCGCTTTCTCGCCGTCGGCTTCTACGATCCCGCGTCGCCCCTGCGGGTCCGGGTCGTCCACCAGGGCAAGCCGCTCGCCATCGACGAGGCGTTTTGGCGGGCGGGGCTGGAGGCGTCGGTCTCTCGCCGGGAGGGCTTGGCGGACGGAAGGACGAACGGAATCCGCCTCGTCAACGGGGAGAGCGACGGCTGGCCGGGGCTGGTCCTCGACCGCTACGGCTCCACCTTCGTGCTGAAGCTCTACGCGGCGGCCTGGCTGCCGCGCCTGTCCATGGTTCGCGAGCTGATCGTCGAGCGCCTGCGACCGCAACGGCTCGTCCTGCGCCTCAGCCGCAATCTGCAGGCGGAGCCCGGCGCGCCGGAGGACGGCGGCATGCTCCACGGCCCCGCCCCCGACGGCCCCGTCGTCTTCCTCGAATCGGGCCTGCGCTTCGAGGCCGAAGTCCTGCGCGGGCAGAAGACCGGGTTCTTCCTCGACCAGCGCGAGAACCGGCGCCTCGTCGAGGGGCTCGCCTGCGGCGCGGAGGTGCTGAACGCCTTCAGCTTTTCGGGGGGCTTCTCCCTCTACGCTGCGAGGGGCGGGGCGAAGTCCGTCGTCGACCTCGACCTCAGCGCCCACGCCCTTGCCTCGGCCAAGCGGAATTTCGCGCTCAACCGCGACGATCCCGGCGTCGCCGCCTGCCGCCACGAGACCGTCCAGGCCGACGCCTTCGTCTGGCTGGAGCGGGCCGTCGCTGCCTCCTTCGACCTCGTGGTCGTCGATCCGCCCTCGCTGGCGAAGCGCGAGTCCGACCGCCGTCGCGCCATCGGGGCCTACGGCAGGCTCAACGCCGACGCCATCCGGCTGCTGCGTCCGGGCGGGGTCCTCGTGGCGGCCTCCTGCTCGGCCCACGTCGCCGCGGAGGAGTTCTTCGGAGCGGTGCGCGCGGCGGCGCGGCATTCCGGACGCCGCTGCGAGGAGATCGCCCGCACCGCGCACGCCCCCGACCACCCTGCGGGTTTCGCGGAGGCGCACTACCTGAAATGCCTCCTCCTGCGGGCGGAATGACCGGCCCGCCGTCCTTCCCGGGGCTGCGTTCCCCGAGAACTTCCGTTGACGCGGAGCGTCTCCGGGAACAGGCTCCCGGAGCATGAACTGGATTCCCGCCCACGACTTCGAAGACATCCGCTACGAGACCTCCGAGGACGGTCAGATCGCGAAGATCACGATCAACCGGCCCGAGGTGCGCAACGCCTTCCGCCCCCAGACGGTCGAGGAGATGCTCGCCGCCCTGGGCCTCGCCCACGAGGATCCCCGCGTCGGCGTCGTCGTGCTGACCGGCGAGGGCGAGCAGGCCTTCTGCTCCGGCGGCGACCAGAAGGTGCGGGGCCACGCCGGCTACGTCGGCGGCGACGGGGTGCCCCGGCTGAACATTCTGGAGGTGCAGAAGCGCATCCGCTCGCTGCCCAAGCCGGTGGTGGCGATGGTGGCGGGCTACGCGGTGGGCGGAGGACACGTCCTGCACGTGGTCTGCGACCTCACCATCGCGGCGGACAACGCGCGCTTCGGGCAGACCGGTCCGAAGGTGGGTTCCTTCGACGGGGGCCTGGGCTCCAGCTACCTGGCGCGCATCGTGGGGCAGAAGAAGGCGCGGGAGATCTGGTTCCTTTGCCGCCAGTACGACGCGCGGCAGGCCCTGGAGATGGGGCTGGTCAACGCGGTGGTGCCGCTGGCGCAGCTGGAGGAGGAGACGGTGAAGTGGTGCCGGGAGATGCTCCAGCATTCCCCGCTGGCGCTGCGCTGCCTGAAGACGGCGCTGAACGCGGACTGCGACGGGCAGATGGGCCTGCTCGACTTGGCGGGCAACGCGACCTTGCTCTACTACATGTCGGAGGAGGCCCGCGAGGGCCGGGACGCCTTCGTCGAGAAGCGGAAGCCGGATTTCACGAAATTCCCGCGCCTGCCTTGAGAGGGGAAGCGGGAGACGGCCGGCGCTCCCGGTCCGGCAATGAAGATTTTTGAATCAAAGCCGACGGCGCTTCGTCATTCCGCCATCACCGAACGGTCCGGAATGGAAGCCGGTCGCAGGTGGAACAACCCAGCAACCCAAGCCCTACGCATCCGATGAAAAGCCCTCTCCTTGCCGCCGCCGCCGTCGCCGCCTTCGCTCTGGTCGGCGCCCCCAACAACGCCGAAGCCGGCCCACGCCGCGGAGGCGGAGGATCCGCCGGCGGCGGCGCCGTCCACGGTGGCTTCGGCCATTCCCACCACGGCCACGGCCACCGGCATTCCTACTCCAAGCACGGTCACCACCATCACCACCACCACCATGCGCCCGTCTACAAGGTGAGCACGGTCGAAGTGAACCGCCGCGTCCATTGCCGGACCGCCTACGACCATCGCGGTCGCCCCTACAGCTACCACGTGACGGTCGTGACCTACTGCGACCACTACTCGAACGGCACCACCCGCACCTGGTCGCGGACCTTCTCGTGAGCGAACCCCTTGGATCCTCGGCACGGCCCGGAACGCGATCCATCCAGGAGAGCAGGACGTCCGACAGGAGTCCTGCTCTTTTGCGTTTCTCCGCGCCGTCGTCCGGGGCGACAGGGGAAAGAGCCCGGGGCCGGAACGGCAGAAGGCCTTCCCCGCGCGAGGAAGGCCTTCGTGCTTGGAGCGCCGCAGGGCGCCGACCGATCAGGCGGCGTCCGCGCCCTTGTGGCCGAGGATCTTGACGGTGCGGTTGAGCTGGTCGTACTCGATCGGCTTCTTGATCACCGTGACGGGACCGCTGGAGAGGATCTTGGTGAGAATCTCGCTGTCGGGGTAGCCGGTGATGATCACGATGGGCAGGTCGGGGTAGATCTTCTTCAGCTTCGCGTAGAGCTCGTCGCCGGGAATGTCGGGCAGCTTGAGATCGAGGAAGACGAGGTCGAAACGCTGCTTCTCGGCGTAGGTGAGGGCCTCGGCGCCGGTGCCGACGACGATGCGTCCGAACCCGGCCTTCTTCAGGAACTGCTTGAAAAGGGTCTGCAGGGCCGGGTCGTCGTCCACGACCAGCACGGTGGGCTGGCCGCCCTCGTCGGTCTTGAGGATGTCCCGGTCGAGCAGGCTGCGCTTGATCCGCCAACGTCCGCCAATCTGGATCGCAGGCAGCTGCCCCCGCTGAACAAGGTAATACACCGTGGGGAGAGGAATCCGCAGATACTCCGCAGTCTCTTTCACGGTCATCAATTCTGGTGCTTCGTCGTCTGCCATGTCGTATTTCAGGTTTCCCGGAGAAGGGGTGGACCGAAGTCGCCCGCGCGGTTCAGAGAATCAGTCCAAAAACCACAATCATGAGGAAAAACATTCGGTTCTGGGAATTGTGACCAAATTCACTAAAAGCACAAGCGGAAATTGAGAAATATTTCAATTATGAGATTCGATTAAGCGATTCCCGTCAAGCAGCGTCGATGGATTTACGGGAAGCCGGACCTTTTTGTCCAGTGCCTCACGAGAGCCCGGGATCGGCTTGGAACGCCCGCCGGAGCGTCCCCCCTCGCCTCGGAGCGACGGGAGAGGCGATTGACTTGCGGGCGATTTGCGCTTGCTTTCGGACTCCGACGTGGACCGCCCTTTCGGGAAGCGCGGCCTAAGTTTCACCTTCTCCCGGACGTTCTGAAGTCCGTTCACGGCAAACAGACCACTCTCGATGGCCGAATTAGACAGACGACGATCCTCCGCCCGCTGGGGAGTGGCTGCGGCGATGGCCCTCCTCCTCGCGCAGGCGCTGCCGGGAGCCTGCCTGGCCCAGTCCTACTCGACGACGAGGCTGGCGGACGGCTTCGACTTTCCCGTGGGGAAGCCGAACGGCGACGGCTACTACATCTTCCGCGGATTCACGCCGAACGGCCACCTCGGCGAGGACTGGAACGGGAACGGGGGAGGGAACACCGACGAGGGCGACCCCGTCTACTCCATCGCCCACGGCGTCGTCGTGTTCTCCGACGACTACAAGCGGGGCTGGGGCAACGTGGTCATCGTCCGCCACGCCTATCGCGAGAACAACGGCCAGATCGCCTTCGTCGATTCGCTCTACGGGCACCTCAAGGTGCGCTCGGTGAGGCTGGGGCAGCAGGTGACCCGGGGCCAAGTCGTCGGGACGATCGGCCGGGGCCCCTACAACATGTACGCCGCCCACCTCCACTTCGAAATCCGCAAGGACCTCCGCGTCGGAATGCGGCGGGAGCTCTACCCCCGCACCTACCAGACCTACCACGTGCCCAAGGCCTTCACCGACGCGAGGCGGAACCTCCGCTTCGAGGACCGCCTCGTGCGGGTGCCGATCAACACCTTCCTCAAGAGCAATCCGAACCGGATCACCACCGAGGAGGTCGATCTGCCGAGCCTCACCGCAGCGGACGCCCC
>CAYMMC010000004.1:0-15935 GCA_964391125.1 uncultured Akkermansia sp. | reverse complement strand
CGGAGGGGGGGCGGCGCCGGCCAGGACCGAAACGGTCCGCCCGAACGTGCCGGAGGAAGTCGAGACGGTGATCGAGGCGGAGACGAGCACGGCGGCGGCGACGCCGGAGAAGTCGAAGGGCTTCTTCGAGCAGTTGCTCAAGAAGCTTCAGAATCCCCAGTGAGCCCCTCCGCCGATGCGCCTTCCCCGTCGTCTCCTCCCGTCGGCCCTCGCCGTCCTTCTCGCCGCGCCGCTCGCCGCGCAGCAAACGCCCTACGGCCAGCCGCCCTCCGCCTAGCCACCCTACCACCGGGTCCGCTACGAGGCATCGGATCGGTCCGACGGTCTGATCTTCCCCGTGCAATACACCGTCTGGATCCCCGAGGGGGTGGAGACCCTTCGCGGCGTGGTGGTGCACCAGCACGGCTGCGGGGAGGGCTCCTGCAAATCCGGCCAGACCGGCGCCTACGATCTCCATTGGCAGGCCTTGGCCCGGAAGCATGGCTGCGCGTTGCTGTCGCCCTCCTACGAGCAGCCGGAGAAGGCCGACTGCCAGAGGTGGTGCGATCCGCGCAACGGATCGGACGCGGCCTTCCGGAAGGCCCTCGCCGACCTCGGCGCCGCGAGCGGCCATCCCGAGCTGGCCGATGTGCCCTGGGCGCTCTGGGGGCACAGCGGGGGCGGGCATTGGTGCGGCGGCATGGCCCTCCTCCATCCCGAGCGGGTCGCCGCGGCTTGGCTGCGCTCCGGCGTGCCGCTGCTCGAGGCGAACCCCGACCGGCCCGGCATCCAGCCCCATTCGCTTCCCGCCGCCGTCCTCGGCGTTCCGACGATGTGCAACCTCGGCACCAAGGAGGGCGTCACCGCGAAGGAGGGCCGCTTCGCCGGCGTCTGGCCTGCGAACGAGACCTTCTTCAAGACGCTGCGGGCCAGAGGAGGGCTCGTCGCCGTCTCCGTGGATCCGCTGAGTTCGCACGACTGCGGCAACCAACGCTACCTCGCGATCCCCTGGTTCGACGCCTGCCTGGCGGCCCGCCTCCCTGAAACGGCGGGCGGTCCGCTCCGGCCCATGCCGACGGCGGAGGCCTGGCTCGCGACCCCGCTCTCCGGCGAGGCGAAGCCGGCGTCGGAGTTCGCGGGCGATCCCGGACAGGCCGGGTGGCTGCCGAACGGCGCCGTGGCAAAGGCCTGGATGGAATACGTGAAGGACGGCGCCGTGACCGACCTCACGCCGCCGCCCGCGCCCTCGCCGCCGACGCTGAAGGGCAAGGAGCTCGTCTGGACGGCCGAGGCCGATCTCGAGAGCGGTCTGGAGCGCTTCCTCGTCGAGCGCGACGGCGAAGTCATCGCCTCCGTGCCCGAGGCGCCGAAGAACGCCTTCGGCCGTCCGCTCTTCCAGGGATTGCAGTATAGCGACACGCCCGCCGCGCCGCTCGTGGAGATGCGCTACGTCGATACGACGGCGGAGGACGGCAAGGCGCATTCCTATCGCATCATCGCGGTGAACACGGCGGGACTGAAGTCGGAGTGAGAGGCGGTCGCCAGCTTGGCGGGACGGGAGGGACACGGGCAAATCAAGGAGCCGGCTTCAGCAGCTCCGCTTTCCACGCTTCCGGCAGCGTTGCGCTCGTCTCGATCCAGCGGGTCGCGGCCTCGCGGTCGGCGTTGAGCCAGCGTCTTCCCTGGTCCAGGACGGTGGTGCGCCGCTTCGCCGGGTCGCCGATCTCGAAGGACCAGGCGAAGGCGGCTTCTCGGTCGACGCCTCCGACTTGGCGGGCGAATTCCTCGATCGCGATGTCGCGGAGCGGGCCGGGGGCGAAGGTCTGGAGCGCGGTGGCGGCGGTCTCGGCGTTGGCGCTGGACCAGCCGTTGAAGAGCCCCCTGACCGCCTGCGACCTCAGGGCGTCGCCGGGAAGGGCGAGCGCGTCCGCGAGATAGGCCTCGCCGCCGCGCTTCGACCCGAGGTTTCGGAAGGCTCCTCTGGCGAGGTGGGCCAGCGCGTCCGCCTCCAGACCGGGCCTGCCCTTCAGATAGCCGAGGACCTGGTCGGGCGCGGACTGGACCCAGTGGTGGACGATGCCCGTGTCGACGGATGCCTGCAAGGGGGCGGGCAGGCTCCGCGCCCGCTCCATCGCGGCGAGGGGATTGGTCATGGCCCAGTTGCCCATGACGGATTGGACGGCGGCACGCTGCGCGCCGCCGGCCTCCAGATTCCGGAGCGCCCAATCCAGCGCACCTGCGGGATCTCCCCAGGCGAGGGACGACAGGGTGTCGACGAAGAAGAGGTCCGTCTCTTCGCCGGGAGGCAGGAGGCTCTTTCCGTGGTCCAGCGCCACCTTGGCATCCGTGCTGGAGAGGCCCCGCAGCACTCTCTGGATGAATTGCTGCTTCTGCGTCCCATCGGGAAGCCCGGAAAGGTGGGCGAGGGCCCGGCCCGCGCTCTCCTCCGTCCATTCGCTCCAATACCACGAGGAGTCGCCCGTCAGATGCTCGCCGTGCGTCTGGAACCAGTCCATGGCGCCGTCGGGATCGTCGCCCGTTTGCAGCCACCTCAGCCAGGCCTGCCCGGCCATTTCCGCGAGGGTCTCGTTGTCGGCGAGCGATGGGCCGATTTCCCGGACGAAGGCGGCGGGATCGGCCTTTGCCCGGGATTCGGCGACATTGAGGAGGACATGGTCGTGGAGGCGGCCCGGTGCTTGCCCCGTCAGCCAGGCCATCATCGCCGGGCCGTCCCTCTGGCCCCAGATTCCGAGCAGGGAGTCGATCTGGTCCTGGGCTCCCCAGGTGGTCCGCCGCCACGAGAGGAGCCGGTCCGCGAGCGAGGGGAAGCGCGTCGGATCGAGCTTCCAGGCGAGCAGGTTGACGAGGAGGTTCGGCTCGTGGATGCCGTCGATCTCCGTCAGCCGCCGCTCGACGAGATCGGGGGCGGTCTCCACCGCGCCTTTGAGCAGGGCGACGAGGGCGATCCTGCGGGTCGTGGGGTCGTCGATCCCGTCGACCCAGCGCTCGGCGGCGGCGGGATCCTGCTTCGCCCAGACCTCCACCAGCCCGTCGATCCCGTCCGTCTTTCCGGTGCGGTGATGCCGATCGGACCAGATCGAGAGCGAGTCCTCGGGGGAGAGCTCCGCGAGGCGGGCGTAGGCGAGCGAGGGGAGGAAAGGGACGGTCCCCGAGAAATCGGCGTGGGCGAAGAACTCGAGCATCTCCTCGCGGGAGGCGAGCGCGAAGAGGCGCGCGGCCTCGAGCTGGTCCTTCCCGAGCCGCTCCTGTTCGGGAAAGAGGAGGGACGATGCGGGTGGATGGGAGAGTTCCTTCAACCGGTCCCTCGATTCGGCAAAGGTCGCCCCGGTCCGGGGATCGCGGCGCGGGCCGTCGGCGGGCGTCGGCGAGGCCTCCGGCGCGGTGCTGCCGCCTTGGGAGGGGAGGCGGTCCGGATGACGAGCCGCCAGCGGGAACCGGACGCCGGCGGCGTAGCCGGTGGCGGCGAGCGCTGCGAGGATCAGCCATCGGATGGGGAGGTTCATGGGCGACGGTCTATTTGAAAATCTCCGCCTTCACCGTGTCGGGGATCGAAGGATGGGTGCGGATGGCGCTTTCGGCGGCTTTCCGGTCCTTCCCCAGCCATGCCCGTCCCCGGGCGACCAGTTCCTTGTTCCGGGTCGCGGCGGCGGAGATCCGTCCGGCGAGTTCGAAGGCGAGCTTTGGATTCTTCGACGAGGCGCGTGGGTTGAGACCGAGGATGGCGGAGTCGCGCAGCGGTCCTTCGGGCACGCGCTGAATCGCTCCGGCGCCTTCCTCCACATCGGCGGCGGCCCAACCTTCGAAGAGGCCCCGCACCGCGTCGTGGCGCATCGTGCCCTCCGGCATCTCCAGCGCGTTGGAGAGGTATCGGGAATTCCCCTTGCCCCGGCCAAGGGCCCGGAACGAGGTCTGGGTCAGGATGCTGACCGCGTCGGCATCGGAGGCGCGATGGAGAAAGGACAGCAGGCCCTCGGGATCGCTGTTGGGCCAGTGGGAGACGATGCCTCTCAGCGCCGTTTCCCGTTCCTTTTCCTCCAGCCCCATCGCGAACTCGGCGGCGCTTCGGGGATCTTCGCTGGCCCAGGCTCTCATGCCCGCACGGAGCGCCCTGGTTCTGGTGCTCTCCGATTGAAGTTGCCCGAGGCACCAGTCCACCGTCGCCTTCGCATCTCCGGTCGCGGCCCAGCGACCGGCTGCCGCGGCGATGGTGTCGTCCGTCTGCGAACCGACCGGCAGATGGGCCAGCGCGTAGTCGAGGACGGCTTTCGGCTGGCTGTGGGAGAGGATTTTCAGAAACTCCTGGGAGAAGCTGCTTTTGAAGGGCGAATCGGGTATCTCCGCCAAGGCCGCGAGGATGCGCTCCGTGCGCTGCGGATGCCAATCGAAGCCTAGATGGCGATAGTAGCCGCTCGCGTAGAGCTCCCCCATGGAGGACTCCTCGAACCCCGAAGCGAGGTCGCCATGCTCCCCGAGCCACCGGATCGCGGCGGTCTCGCCCCCGTTCTGCGCGAGCCACTTCCACCAGGCCATGCCCGCCACCCGGCGCAGGCTCGGATGGTCGCCGAGCTCCGGCGTGGCCCGCCCGAAGAATCCTTCCGGGTCTGCCTCCGCCAATGCCGACAGCGCACCGGTCAGGGCGACGGGGCCGATGAAGTCGGTGTCCTGCGCAAGGAGCCATTCCCACATCGCGCCGGGCTCCCGCGCGCCCCACGCGGAGAGCAGCCCCGCGAGATGAGTCGAGCTGTTTTCCTCTCCGCCCGCCGCGAGGAGCTCCTCCGCCACCTGCGGCATTCTGGCGAGGTCGAGCGATTTTCCCAGAGCCGCTGCCACGAGGTGGCCTTCCTCTCCGGGGCCGATCTCCGCCAATCGGGAAAGGACTCCCTCCGGATCGTCCCCGGCCCGCTGGAGCAGCAGGCGCTGGAGGGCCGCGCTTTTCAGGGTCTCGTTCCCAAGTCCTTCGATCCACGCCTCGACCTCGCGCGGACGGCGGGCCTCCCATTCCTGAATCAGGGGGAGCAAACCGGCATCGGATCCCTTGTCCCACCTTTCCAACCAGAGGGCCGCCGCTCGCGGGGGCGAATGGCGGGCGAGCGCCCCGTAGGCGATCTCCAGAATGGGCACGCTGCCTACGTCCAATTTGCATCCCTCGATGAAGGCGACCAGCTCCTCTTCGCCCGCCAGCGCGAGGATCTGCCCGATCTCGTCGAGGATCTTCGCGGATTCGAGCGGCGGAGGGAAATGGATGCCGCGCAAGCGGGCATTCGCCTCCATCAGGTCCGCCAGGCGCTCCCTGGCCTCCGCGTAGGTGGCGAAGGGGATGGGGTCGAGGAGACCGCCGCCTTTTTCCGACTGTCCACGGGAGGCGTCCCCGAGAAAGGTGATGGCGGTCGCCTTGATCGTCCGGTTCTCTTCACGGGCGGCGTTCTGACGGGCTTCCCGCAGGCTCCCCACCCCGAAGCCGATGCCCAAGGCCGCAATGCCTGCGGCGATGCTCCGGAGCCCTTGCATGGCCGCGATGATGCGAATTCGACGGCGCAAAGGCAATGCGGAAATTCAGCCCCTGCGCCTTCCTTGATGAATGGGATGGGTGCGGCGGCCCCCGAAATTCAAAGGCGGACCCTCGTGCGGATGAGGGATTTGACGGTCTCCCACGAACGTCCGCGAAGGTCGTCCGGATCGGGTTGGGATTCCGCCTCGTCGAAATAGAGGATCGACCGCTCGGCGATCCAGAGATTCTCCTTTGGATACTTTGCCGAATACAGTCCGAGCATGTCGTCCGGGGAGAAGTGGTCGAGCAGTTCGGCCAGATCCCAGAAATCCTTCTTGCTGCCGCGATTGACGATGGCGTTGAGCTTCATCGCGGCGATGTCCTCGAGGGAAAGGAAGCGGATCCCGTCCCTCCTTTCGACTTCCCCGAGGAGCGGATAGCGGTGGGCGAGAGTATCGACCCGGACACCGCCGATCACTCCGCGAAGCGTGTTCACCGCCGTCTCGACCTCGTGCATCCCGTGGACCTCCGGGAACCGTTCCGCAAGCGGCTGGGCATCGAATGCATGGTCCGAAAACAAATCGATATCGACGGAGCGGCGATGCCCGAGCCGCAAGGCCAGGGAAGTGCCACCGCCAAGATGGAAGCCGGCGAGGGCATCGTCCTCCATCAGGGCACGTAAGGCCTCGACCAGTCCGGGAGAAACGGTTTCGAGTCGGAGGCTCATCCCTCCCAGTCGGTGGTGCGGTTCCGCCACGCCCGGAAGGCCTCGCGGGGCAGGTCGAACTGGTTTGCGAAGAAGGCGACGGTCTTGGTCCGCAAGGACGGGGCCTTTACGAGGGCTTCCCGAACCGCGTCCGGCCCGTAGTGGTTCCATACCAGGCGCACATCCTCGCGGGTGCCGCGGTCCATCGCGCGGACGATGAGCCAATCGCGATGCTGTCCGGCATCGACCGATGCGGGATCGACATCCCAGAGGAGATGGCGGGAGAGTCGTTCGACTGGAAGGGCCGGAGACATGGACGATGGGGAAAGGATTCCACAAGGTGGAAAATAACTATTCAGCCGTAGTTGCCCTCGCGCAAGGCTTGCGCCGAGGGTCTCGGGCGATCCGAGCAGTCCATCGAGAGGGTCTCGAGGAGGTCGCGCCCCTGCTTGGTTGCCGACGCGAGCACGGCTCGGGGATCGCAGAACGCCTCGGGATCCCTTTTGGCAAGGGCGATGAGTTGTTCACGGGGGGGGCGTTCGGGAGGCACGGGTGTCCGCTGCCTCGGCGTGTGCGTTCGGAACTCCGGCAGGGCCTGGGCGAGGCGGGCGGAGGAACCCGCCGAGCGCCCGGCGGTCGGGAAAAATCCGGTAGGAAATCGTCCCGAAAGCAAACAAATCGCTTGCAGGAGTTTGTTAACATTCCTTAAATGGCTCAGGCCCGTCCATCCCGCTTCCCCGCACTTGCTTGCCCGACCTCGATCCAGCGCGCGAACTCTCCTCTCCCGGGACCAGTGAACCCAAGCGTCACTCCCCGAACGTCTTCGCCGCGCCCGGCGCCCACCATCCGCTGCCGGCCTTCGCGGCGGGCGGGTCGAAGGTCCCGGACTGGCCCTCGATCCTCGACGGGCTGCCCTTCGGGCTCGTCGTTCTCGGGCCCCGGCAGGAGCTGCGCCACGAGAACGAGGCCTGCCGCCGGCTGACGGGGCGGGGGATCGCCGAGGCCGGCGGGGTCGAGAGCTGGCTGGCCGCGCTCTGCCCCGACCCGGAGCACCGGGAGAAAGTCGTCCGATCCTGGCGCGAAGAAATATGGAGAAATCAACTTACACGCACCTTCACCCTCCGGACCGCCGAGCAGAAGCCGAAGGAGATCGAATTCCGGTCTTCACTGCTTCGGGATGGCGGTATCACGCTTACGCTGGACGACGTGACCGAGGCGCGTCGCGCCGAGGAGTCTTCGCGCCATGGCAAGCTGAGGTTCCGGGCACTCTTTACCCATACCCGGGAGGGGGCGCTGCTGGTGGACCGCACCGGACGCATCATTGACGCGAACCCCGCCTTCCTCGCGATGAGCGGGAGGACGCTGAAGGAGCTGCGGCTCGCCGCGCTCTCCGACCTGGTCCAATCCGAGTCCGGCGAAGCCGAGGGAGCGGATGCCGACCCGGCGCCCCTGCGGCGCGTGGTGCGCCTGCGCACCGCGACCGGGGAGAGGGCGATGGGCTCGATCCGTTGCTCCGTGGGGGAGCCTGGCGAGCCGTCCCCGATGGACATCCATCTCTTCGATCCGGCCGAGCCCGGCGATGCGCTGGCCGACCGGATCCGTTCGCGCCTGCGGGTGGTCGCGCAGAAGGCCCAGGCGCTCCTCAACGCCGTGCCCGATTTGATCCTCCTGATCAACGAGGACGGCACCCTCGCCGACTTCGCCCCGCCTCCGTCGCCCTGGCCCGACCTCGTCCCCGACGAGGGATGGCGGGGGCGTCCGCTCTCGGAGACTTGGCCGGTTCTGGGCGGTCTGCTGGAGAAATGCCGTCCCCAGGTGCTGGGAGAGGCCCGAACCGTCCACGCGGGGATTCGGGCGACGGGGGAGGGGGGCTTCGAGTTCTCCGCCACCTTCGCCTCCTGCGGCGACGGGCAGATCCTCGCGGTGGTTCGGAACTGCTCGGACGAACGCGCCGCTCGGGAGCGCGAGCTCTGGCAGGCGGCTGCCTTCGAGCGGGCCCCTCTGGCCATGTTGCGGCTCGACGCGCAGGGGCGGGTCGCCAACGCCAACGCCGCCGCCGCCGCTCTGTTCGGCGAGGGGGGGGCGAAGCCGGGGGAGGGGGGCTTCTTGCCCTCCGACTCCCTCCCTCCCGGCGTCGTGGCGGAGTTCCTGGCCCTGGAGCACGAGGGGAAGCCGCGCGGCTCCCTCGTGTTCCTTTCCCCCGAGCCCTCCTCCCCGCCCGAGGCCGCGGTCGCGAGGTCGGCGCAGGAGCGCCGCCAGCATGGTTTCCGGAACCAGCTCCAGCTCGTGACGAGCCTCTTCAGCCTCGAGCCGCAGAGCGCCGCGGCCCGCGAGGCCTTTTTGAAATGGCAAGTGCGTCTGCGCTCCATGGCCCAGGCCTGCCCCTGCGACGACCGGACGACGGTGTGGCTGCTCCCGCTGGTGCGGGATCTCGCCGACGAGGTCTGCTCCCTCGTCGGACGCGGTCCTGGACGGCGCGAGGTGATCGCAACCGGCGACGAATCGCTCGTCGTCGATGCGACGAGCGCCCCGGCGCTCGGTTTGCTGATGGGAGAGCTGATGCGGCTCGCCCTCGCGACGCGCCAGTCGGGTCCTGGCGCGGGGCTCTACATCGACGCCCGCCCCCATCCGGGCGGAGGGTTCCGGATCGCGGTGCGCCCGGGCGCCAACCGCGTCTTCGCCTTCGCCGACCGCGAGGCTGAGATCGAGACGCTGGAGCTGCTCGCCGATCAGCTCCAAGGACGTCTCGACCCCGCCGAGCCGGGGGATTCGGCGAAGGAATGGACCCTCGTGGTGCCCCGAAGGCCCCGTTGAGATCCGGATTCCTGCGATCCCCCCGAGAAACGCGGAAGCGGGGAATTTCGTTTGTGAATTATGGAGATTTTAATGTAGCGTGAGCCGCCCCCGTGGACATCGCGCCGCGCCGCCTGCATGGACGAATTGCCTCCCAACCGACTCCGCCTCCTCGTCGTGGAGAACGATCGCGTCACCGCGCGCGACCTGGAGGCGACCTTGCGCAGGCGGGGCTTCGTCGTCGTCGGCGTTGCGTATTCCGTGGCGCAGGCCTTGGACCAGGCGAGACGGGAGAAGCCCGACCTCGTCCTCCTCGACATCCAGCTCGACGGCCCCGAGGACGGCATCGCGCTGGCGAAGCAGCTCAGGCAGGAGCAAGGCGTCCCGGCGGTCTTCGTCACCGGATATTCCGAGGAGGCGATCCTGGGCCGGGCTCGCTCCGCCCAGCCCGCCGCCTTTCTTCGCAAGCCCTTCAGCGATGCGGAGGTCGCGGCCTGCCTGGAGTCGGTGGTGGAGCGACGCCTCGCCGGGGAGCGGCTCTCCCTCCGGCTCCCGGGACTGGAGGCGGTGTCGCAGCAGTTGCCGCAGGCGGTGATCGCCACCGATCTCGACGGCAGCGTCGTCTATCTGAATCCCGCCGCCTCCGACCTCACCGGATGGGACGCCGCCGAAGCGCTGCGGCAGCCTCTCTCCGCCGTGGCGCCGCTCCGCGAAGCCGAGGGCGACGATCCGGCCCCGCACGGGACCCGGCACGTCCTGCTCGCCAAACGGGACGGCACGTCGGTGCGGGTGGCGGAGCGTTCCGGTCCGATCCGCGCCGGCGACGGCGAAGCGGTGGGACTCGTCACCGTCCTCGCCCCCGCCGGACAGGACGGCGGGCTGCCCGCCTTCCACGATCCGCCTCCGGCGCCGCGTCCGACGGCCGCATCCGCGGCCCCGAGCGAGCATCCCGAGCCGGTCCCGCCCGTCCTCTACCCTCCCTCCCAGCCGCCCGCCGCCCGCAGCGAGGCCTTGCGAAAGATCGCCTCGCTCGCGAACGACCCGGCCTTCAAGGAGCTGATCGCGAGGCGGAAGCCCGCCCCCGCCGTCCCCGAGGAGACGCCGGCCCCCGCCTGTCCCCTCGCGCCGGAGACCGCCCTCTCGGCCATCGGCGGCGCCGCCGCTCCGCCGCCCTCGATGCCCGCGGAGCTCGAGGACGTCGGCGACCCGCTCTTGCGCCTCGACGAGGAGGGGACCATCCGCTGCGCCAACGCCGAGGCGGAGCGCGTCTTCGGCTCGGGAGGCCGCTTCCTGGGGACGCCCTTCCGGGAGCATTTCGACGCGGGCGACATGGAGCGCTACGACGAGCACTTCCACCGCCCCTTCGCCGACGGGCGGCGGCACCGCTTCGACTTCCACGACTCCAGCCGCGGCCTCTGGTTCGAGGTGCGGGCCTACCCGACCCGCGGCGGAATCCTCGTCCTCTTCACCGACATCACCGCGACCCGGCTGGAGGCCGCCGAGCAGGTCCGCCAGCACCGTCTCGAGGGCCTCGGCCTGCTCGCCCGCGGCTTCGCCCACGACTTCAACAACTCCCTCACCACCCTGACGGGCAACATCAGCCTGGCCCGCGAGCGACATCCCGACGACGAGGAGCTCCAGGCCATGTTGGACGAGGCGCAGGCCGCCGCCTCCAAGGCGACCGGCCTGGTGCAGCAACTGATGACCTTCGCCCGGGGCGGGCGCCCCATCCGCGAGCGCACCCGCCTGCCCGACCTGATCCGCCGCGTCCTGACAGAGCAGCGTCTCAAGCATCCCGAGATCCGCTACCAGTATCAGGGGGGGGGCTCCGAGATCGTCGCCAACGTCGATCCGGCGCAGATCGGCCGGCTCCTCGAGAATCTCGTCGCCAACTCCGCCGCCGCCATGCCCGACGGCGGGGTGCTCGTGGTGCGCAGCTCCCGCCTCGCTCCGGAGGGCGTCCTCGAAATCCGCAGCTCGCACACCCCCGCCGACGAGGAGCATTTCCTCATCGAGGTCATCGACACCGGACACGGCATGAGCGAGAAGGACCTCGAACGCGTCTTCGAGCCCTATTTCACGACCCGGCGCGAGAACAACGCCACCGGCATCGGCCTGACCGTCTGCGAATCCATCGCCAAGGCCCACGGCGGGTTCATCCAGCTCCAGTCGAAGGAGGGCAAGGGCACCATCGCCACCTTCTGCGCCCCGCTGGGACGCCGCTCCGACGAGTTCGGCGAGGCCGACGGCGTGCCGGCCTACCCCAATTTCGACATTCCCAACCTGGCCGCCGTCCGCGGCGGGGAAGGCGGCGAACCCCTCCTCGTCGGCACCCGCATCCTCATCCTCGAGGACGACGCCCCCATCCGGCGCCTCATGGCCGCGACTCTGCGCCGCGCCGGCCACGAAGTCGTCGAGACGAAGGAGGGCCGCGAGACCATCGCCGTCTACAGCGACGCGCTCGCCCGGGGGGAGCGCTTCCACCTCCTCATCTGCGACCTCACCATCGAGAACGGCATGGGCGGGGTCGAGACGATGCGGCGCCTGCTCCAGATCGACCCCGACATCCTCGCCATCGTCTCCAGCGGCTACTCCGACGCCCCCGCCATGGCCAGCCCGGCGAGCTTCGGCTTCAAGGGCGTCCTGCCGAAGCCCTATGCCCCGACCGAGCTGCGGGCGGCGGTGCATCGCATCCTCGCGGCGCACCGCATCATTCCCTGAAGCTTTGTCTCCGGCACCAACCATCGCGACATGAATCCAGCCCGCCCCCTCCATTGCCTCCTCCTCGCCGCCTCCGCTCTGAGCGCGTCGGTCCTGCCGACTCCGCAAGCCGAAGCGGCCACCGCCTACCAGAGGCAGCTCCTCCGCTTCCACAACCAGGAGCGAGCCAAGCGCAACCGCGCGCCACTACGCCTCAATGGCGTCCTCAACCGCTCCTCCATCCGATACGCCAAGCTGATGGGGAAGCAGCCCGGCAACTACCTCAGCCACACCGGCCCGGACGGATCGACCTTCGTCCGGCGAATCCAGGCGGCAGGGGGCCGGAGCTTCCAAGCGATGGCGGAGAACCTCGCTCTCGGCCATCGCAGCCCCAGGCAGGTGACCAAGGCGTGGATGAGCTCTCCGGGGCACCGGCGCAACATCCTCAGCGCGCGCTACCGCTTCGTCGGATTCGGCAGGGCGGGCTCGGGGCCGCATTGGGTGGCGAATTTCGGCGGGTGAGCCGAAGACGCCGAAAAACGGAAAAAGAAGGCGGGACCGGAGTCCCGCCTTCCAACCAAGGGGCTCGGGGGGAGCCAAAACTACCAGGACGTGCGGACGGCCAGGACCCAGGAGTCGTTCCGGTAGTCGTCCGAGCTCCTGTCGGCGAAGCGGCTGGCGGCGGCGTATTCGTATCCGCCCATCAGCTTGAGGTTGTGGCCGCAGAGGTAGTAGTTGAGACCGACGAAGACGGTGCTGAGACCGTCCACGTAGGGGCGCGAGGCGTGCCGCTGGGGACGGTCGACCAGGGCGTCCTCGGCGTAGGCGTAGCGGGTCACGAGTTGCAGCTTCTCGGTGATGTCGTAGTAGGGCAGAACGACCAGGCCCCAGGTGCTGTCTTGGGTGCGGTCCCTCCGGTCGTTGGCGAAGATCACATCGGTGATCAGTCCCAGGCGGCCCCATTTGGACTGGGAGCCCACGGCGAAGACGTGCTCGTAGGCGCTGGCGTCGTAGCGTTCGGAGAACCCGGCGTCGGGGGTGGTGTCCGAATACATGTAGTCGAAGAAGACGTCGGTGTTCTCGGTCAGTTCCCGGGAGAGGCTGTAGGCGAAGGCGGCCCCCGCCTCCTCGAAGGCGGGCCAGGAGAAGTCGTTGTCGAAGCCGACGCCGAACAGGCTGGCGCGATGCTCGAAGCCAGCCGTTTCGAAGCCGACGGCCACGCCCCAGAGCTTGCCCGGAGGCGCGACGTTGTTGACGATGTCGGACCGTTCGGGAGTCAGGATGCGGCTGGAGGACTCCTCGTATTCGCGGGTGATCAGCAGCTTCTGTTTGCCGGCCCGGATCCAGAAGTCGTCCGAGGGCGACCATTGGACGTGGAGTTCGTCCAGGTTGTCGGCGAACCGGGGGGCGTGGAAATTGTAGGACGTGTCGTGGTTGAGGATGCTGGTGAGCTTGAGGTCGTGGGCCAGGCCGAATTCCAAGCCGGAGCGCCAGCGGCGGTGTTCCCAGAAGTGGTTCGGGTCGTTGCTGTTCGGCGCGGGGTTCCCGAGCAGATGGTCGTCGTCGCTGCTGACGTATTGCCCGTGGTAGCGGCCCTTGAACTTGACCGTCTGGAGAAAGCCGTCGCCTTCGTAGAGGGTGTTGCTCTTGAAGAGGTCGCAGAATTCCCAGGAGGAAATGGGCGCCTTGTCGTTGACGATGGCCTTGCCGTAGTCGCCCGCCGTCAGTGGGCTTCCGCAAAGGAGGGCGGCGGCGAGCAGCGCATTTCTCGTCGGGTGGTCGGATGTCATCGGGTCGCGGTCGGGTTGTGGTATGGGTGGTCGTTGGATTGTCGCCGCCGCAGTCAGCGGCAGCGCGAAGTCTTCGCCCCCTCCGTAGGATGGGGGACGGGGCCGGAGGGGCGCAGGTCGCGCCCGGGGTTCTCGTCGTCGACCGAGAACATCCCGTCCACGGTCCGGACCTCGTCGGCGTCGAGCAGGCCGGGCCGATGGAGCCACGCCGGCGTTTCCTCGATGGAGGCAGTTTTCTTCATGGGAACGGGGGCGAAGGGGCTCGCTTCCGGATTGTCAATCGGATTGGTGTGATGATTAAGTTTCTTGCGCAAGTGTGCATATGAATTTTCGGCGCACAAGGGGAATTTGGGGGCGGTGCGCCGCGCATCTGCGGCGGTCTTCGGATTGGCTGGCCGACCGTTGGACGGTCGGATCCTCCTTGGCTCCGCCGGGCTTGACAAGCAAGGCGGAAAATGGGATCACCCCTCCGATGAAGACGGCGAAGGTGGATCGGAAGCGGAGGCGTGCCCAGCCGAAGGGAGGGCCGGGAAGGCGTCGGCGCCGACGGCGGCAAGGCGGGCCGAGGCTGAAGACGGGGCTGCTGCTGCTCCTCCTCCTGCTGGGCGCGGTGGCGACGTCCGCGATGGCGCGCCCCCGCCTCGGTCTGCAATCCTACACCTGCCGCGGCTTTTCCTTCGAGGAGATGGTGGATTTCGCGGCGGCGCAGGGCATCCGGGAGGTGCAGGTGTTTCCCGGGCATCTCGACCCGGAGGCGCCGCGCGAGGCCAACGCCGAAAAGAAGGCCTACCTCGAGCGGAAGGGCGTCCGGGCCTATTCGGGCTATTACGCGCTGGACGCCGACATGGCGAAAAACCGGCGGGTCTTCGAGCTGGCGCGGTGGTTCGACATGGATTTCCTCGTCGTCGAGCCGAAGGACCCCGCCCTCTGGGACGAGATCGAGAAACTGGTGGTGGAATTCGACCTGCGCGTGGCGATCCACAACCACGGCCCCGGCACGGTCTATGGCGATCCCGCGACGGTGCGCGAAATCCTCGCGGCCAGCGACCCCCGCGTCGGCGTCTGCCTCGACGTGGGCTGGGCGGCCGCGGGCGGGCACGACGTGGCGCGGGTGTTCCTCGACTACGGCGAGCGCGTCTGGGACGTGCATTTCAAGGACAAGTCGGAGAGCGAGATGGTGGACGGCCGCGCCCGGGCCGAGGATCTCCCCATCGGGCAGGGCCGGGCGAGGCTCGAGGATTTGGCGGAGGCGATGAAGCGGACGGGCTGGTCCGGGGTGCTCGCGCTCGAGTCCGACAGCGAGGAAGTGGCGGCGGCGCCGGCGGCCTTCGTCGAGAACGGGCGGCGGTTCTTCCGCGAGCATTTCGTCGGCAGGGGATTCCGCGCCGGGGCGGTGAAGAAGGACATCACGCCGGAGACGCCGCAACCGCTCCGGGGCTATCCCTCGCTCCGGATGTCCGCCGGGGTCCACGACCGCATTTTCCACCGCATCGTCGTGATCGACGACGGCGAGGACGAGTTCGTGCTGATCTCGTCCGATCTTTGCAACCTGCCCGTCGCGACGGGGGAGCGCATCGCGAACGAGATCGCCCGCCGTCTCGGGATGCCCCGGACGAACGTTTGGTGGACCGTCACCCACACCCATTCCGCCCCCTACTACGGCAGCCGCCCCTCCGCCGAGATCCTGCCGAAAGGGGAGACGCCCCAATGGGACACCGCCTACGACGGGCGGGTCGAGGAGGCGGTCATGGCCGGCGTCCTCGAGGCCCGCGAGCGGCTCGTGCCCGCGAAGCTCGGGGTGGGATGGGGATATTCCGCCGCGAACATCAACCGTCGCGCCAGGAATCCCGACGGCACGACCTCGCTGGGCATGAATCCGGACGGACCCGTGGACCGGCGCATCGGGCTGATCCGCCTGGACGCGGCGGAGGACGGAAAGACCATCGCGCTGATCGCCAACTACGCCATGCACGGCACCGTGCTGGGCAGCGCCAACACGATGGTCACCGGCGACGGACCCGGCTACGTGTCGGAGGCGGTGGAGCAGGAGATCGGTGCGCCGATGCTCTACATCAACGGAGCCGCGGGAAATCTGGCGCCGCTCTACAGCGCTCCGGCCGCCACGTCCTCGCTGAAAAATCTACCGCGCTTCAAGGCGATGCTGGCGGACAAGATCCTCGAAGCCAACCGCCGCATCGTGCGCACCACGGGCGAAGTCCGCCTCCATCCCCGGCGGATCCACGTCGAGACCCCCACGAACTCGCGGCGCCCCTGGCCCTCCTATTTGCAGGACTACCGCCTCTCCGAGGAGACGCCCCCGAGGGTGGCGATTCCCCTGCGCTCGCTCCGGATCAACGAGGACGTTCTCATCTGGGCCCTGCCGCTGGAGCTGTTCTGCGAGATCTCCAACGAGGTCCGCGAGCGCTCGCCCGTTCCCCACACCTTCTACTTCGGCTAC
>CAYMMC010000003.1:6591-24182 GCA_964391125.1 uncultured Akkermansia sp. | reverse complement strand
CGCGCCCCTCCCGCATGGCCACCTCGTTGCCGCAGCGCTTCAGGACGAAGACGGTCTTGACGCCGTCGTAGGAGGCGAGGGCCTCGTCCACGTTGGCCTTCAGCGGGACGACGGAGCCGCGCCGCCAGCCGCCGTCGGCGGTGACGACGACGGAGGCCTCGCAATCCTCGAGGCGGTCCAGGATGGCGTGCGCGGAGAAGCCGCCGAACACGACCGAATGCACCGCGCCGATGCGGGCGCAGGCGAGCATGGCCACGACCGCCTCGGGCACCATGGGCATGTAGATGAGGACGCGGTCGCCTGTCTGGACGCCCTGCGCCTTCAGCGCGTTGGCGAAGCGGCAGGTGTCGGCGAGGAGGTCGGCGTAGGTCAGCGTGCGCTCGTCGCCGGGCTCGCCGACCCAATGGATGGCGACCCGGTCGCCGTTGCCGGCGGCGACGTGCCGGTCGAGGCAGTTCTCGGAGGCGTTGATCTTCCCCCCGACGAACCATTTCGCGAAGGGGGCGTCGGACCAGTCCAGAACGGAATCCCAGGGGCGCTGCCAGCTCAGTTTCCGGGCGCATTCCGCCCACCAGTCTTCGGGGTTCTCGATGGAGCGGCGGTAGAGGGCTTCGTAGTCCTCCATCGAGCGGACGTGGGCATTGGCGGAAAAGGCGGCTGGCGGGCTGAAGATACGGTCTTCTTTCTGGAGGGATTCGATGTTTTGGCTCATGGGTGGGGTTTTCTGGAAACAAGCAGCCTAGCAAGGGCGCCCTGAAATGGAAACGCAAAAAATGGCGCGATGCCGAAATGGGAGCCCATGGTTGTTCTTAAAGGATTGCGAAAATTCCGCTTGTTAATTATGGAAAATGTGATTTTTATAAAACCATGCCAACCACTTCATCCCGCGGCTTCTCCTTGGCGGAAATGCTCATTACGGTCGCCGTGGTCGGAATTCTCGCTGCGATCGGAACCGTCACGACCGGACACATCGTCGGGAAAACCCGCGAGCAGAAGCTCTTTTCGGATGTGGCGACCCTCAACCGGGGCGTCGCGGCCTTCGTCGCGTCCGGGGGCGATCTCTCGGGGACGAAGACCGCCGAGGACGTTCTCTCGGTGCTGAAAAGGAGCTTCTCGAACGCTTCGCGCATCCCCGGATTCGCCGGCGGCAAGATCGACGAGCGCCTTTCCTTCACCCTTCAGAGTCCCGAGGAAGCGCTCGGAGACGCCTGGCGCGCCTATTGGAGCGCGGAGGAGCAATCCTTCGTCCTCTCCCGGGAGGGAAACGGAGCGGGCATCAAGGCCTTCAGGCTCGACGCCCTCCCCCCCTCCCCCGGAGCGGCCGACGGCGCCGAACCGCTTCCGCCACCGAAGGTCCCGCTTCTCTACGCGGAGATCAGCACCTGGATCTGGGACTATGCGGAGGCCGCCCCCTCGGCCCGCCCGGGCCCCTCCGACATTCCCGTGGGAGAAACTCCCGACACCGCGCCCGCGCCTCCTGCCGCCCCCCCCACCCCCGCCGCGACCACGCCGCTCGCGGTCCCGGCCTTCTCGATCGCCTCGGGCAACTACCCCATCAGCGCCTTCGACCTTCCTCTGGCCCTCCACAATCCCAACCCCCCCGGCTCGTCCGAGCTCTACTACTCGGTCGATTTCGGCAACTGGCGGCCCTATTCCGGTCCGATCCAAGTCCCGCCCGGCGCCGTCGTCGCCGCCCAGGCCATCGCCAGCAACGAGCTCTACCGGAACAGCTCGCGCGTCGATCAGACCTACGCGGCCCTGCCGGCCGACCTCGTTCCCCCGTTGATCACCCCGAGCCGCCCCGAGTTCGGCCTTTTCACCGGGCGGGAAATCACCGTCACCCTCACCAACCTCAATCCCTCCGCCATCTCGCAGCTCGAATACCGCATCGGCGGGGACCCCTGGCAGACCTACACCGGCCCCTTCACCCTCGACCGCAGCGGCCACCCCTCCGGCGCCTTCGTCCAGGCCCGCTCGGTTCCCCTCGATCCGAACTACCTCGCCAGCACGTCGACGCTTCGGACCCTGGGCGTCGAGACGCCCTCCATCGCCGGCCAGTCGACGGGCAGCTTTTCGAATCCGACCGGGGAGCGGAACCTGCTCACCAACCTCGCCGGCGGCGGCTCCTCCGACTACTTCGCCTGGGGCCGCGACTACCTTCTCCCCGGCGAGAGCATGGACCCGAACTCCCTCGGCCAACTGAAGCAGAGTTCGCTCCAGTTCGAAGGGCTCAGCTTCCACGGTCTCAGCAGCGGAGAACGTTTCGAGATCGGCACGCTCTCCTACTACAACGGGACCATCCTCAGCGGGACCGGAGCCGACTCGATCACCTTCTCGGCCGATCTCGACTTCACGATGAACGGCGTCGCCGTGGGCACGTCCTTCCTCTTCGACTTCGAGCTCGTCAACGTCGTCAACCAGAACAATCCGAACGACCTGTGGGCCGACGCGGACTACGTGCGTCTGGCCAGCCCCACCGCCGGCGAGCTCCTCGACTTCAACGGCATCCTCTACCAGTTCCAGCTCGAATTCGGGGAAAGCACTCCCGCCGGCGTTTCGCTCTTCGACGAATTCCACGTCCTCGAGGGCCGCTCCGCGACCACGAAGCTCTACGGCACCCTCGTCGAAGTCGGCGCAGTGAACTTCAATCGGTGAGGCGGCCCCCCCGGCGGGCGAACCGTTCGCCCGGCGGCCCCGCCTCATTCGGCGACGGAGAAATCGAAGATCAGCTCCGCGTTCCGGGGCTCCAGCGCGTCCACCGCATCCGGCGGCACTCCCGAACCGCCGAGCATGACGATGACGAGCTTCGGCAGTTCCGCGACGGCGCCGATTTCGACGACCTTGGGGCACTTCGCCAGACTGAGCTGCATGAGGCCGGGCAGCGTTGCCACCGCGGAGACGTCCTCGAGGTTCTCGCAGCCGGTCAGGTCGAGCTGCTCGAGCTGCGCCGCCGCCTCGATCCCGCCGAGCGAGGCGAGCCGGGGGCAGCGGGTGAAGCCGGCATACTGCGAGAGGCCCGCCGGCATCCCCCGGAGGGAGCGCAGGTTGGGGCAGGCCTCGAGATGGAGCTCGCGCAGGCTCGCCAGCGGTTCGAGCGGCTCGAGCGTCTCGATGTTCTCCTGCCCTCCCATGCGCAGGACCCGCAGCTTCGGCAGCGAGGCGATGCCGGAGTAATTCTCGATCTGGACGCTGCGGACGTCGAGGACGACCAGCTCGTCCAGTCCCGCCACGTCCGGCAGTCCCTTCAGGGAGGCGGCGTTGCTCAGATCGAGGTCGGTCAGCCTGCTCAGCGACTCGATCCCGGCGATGCTCTCCAGATCCGTGCAACCGTCGACGTAGAGCTGCCGCAACTCGGGGAACGAGGCCATGTCGATCTGCCGGAGACCCCGGCAGCGGCTCAGATAGAGGTTCTCCAACGAAGGCAGGTCGGAGATGCCCAGCGAGACCAGGGAGGCGCATCCGCTGAAATCGAGCGTTCTCAGGAGGGGCAGCCCCCGGACCGACGAGGCGTCGGACAAGGCCGCGCTGTCGGTGAAGACCAATTCCCTCAGCGAGGGATGCCCCTCCACCCCTTCGAGCGACGCCAGGGCGGGGCAATCGATCGCCACGATGGAGACGAGGCCGGGCAGTTGCTCCGCCCCGGCGAGGGAGCGCAGCGAGGAGGCGCCGGTGAGGTCGAGAATGGTGGGGTCGCCGACGCGCTTCGCGAGGGCCGCGAGCTCCTCCAGCGTCTCCAGGCGCGGACTGGAGCAGCCCAGATAGAACTCGTCGCCGTTGATCGAGATCTGCGCCTCGTAGCGCTGCTCCAATTCGCCGATGGCCTGGGCGCGGTCGGCCCTCTTCCAGAATACGAGGATGACGATCACCGCGACGATCGCGAAGACCACTACCGAGACACGAGCCGCATGTTTCATGAAAGGACGCCGGCGCGACGCGCCGCGCGGGACTCTACTCCAGTCCGGCGCCGTGCGCCACGCGCGAATCCCCGCGGCCTGCGAGAAACGGCCGGGCCGGACGGACCGCTCGGCCCGGTCCGGTCAGGGCACGGGGAGCCGCTCCAGGATCGTGGCGAGGATCTGCTCGCTGGTGATCTCCTCGGCCTCGGCCTCGTAGCTGAGAAGGATGCGGTGCCGGAGCACGTCGTAGACGAGGTCCTTGACGTCCTGCGGGACGACGTAGCCGCGCCCCTTGAGAAAGGCGGACGCCTTGGCCGCCAGGGTGAGGTTGATCGTCCCCCGGGGCGAGGCCCCCGCCCGGACCAGCGGCTGCAGGGCGGGCTCGATCTCGCCGGGGAAGCGGGTCGCATGGACGAGGCGGACGATGTAGTCCTTCACCCCGTCGTCGACGTAGACGTAGTTCACCAGCTCGCGGCTGGCGACGACGGTCTTCGGATCGACCACGGCGCGGACCCGCAGCTTCGGCGCCGAGGTCGCCATGCGGTCGAGCACCACGCGCTCCTCCTCGAGGCTGGGATAGTCGACGATCACCTTGAAGAGGAAGCGGTCGAGCTGGGCCTCGGGGAGCGGATAGGTGCCCTCCTGCTCGATGGGGTTCTGCGTCGCCAGGACGAGGAAGGGGTCGGGCAGGCGGTAGGTGGTGTCGCCGATGGTGACCTGGCGCTCCTGCATCGCCTCGAGCAGGGCGCTCTGGACCTTGGCCGGGGCGCGGTTGATCTCGTCGGCGAGGACGAGATTGGAGAAGACGGGACCCAGCTTGGGCGAGAACTCGTTCGTCCCCGGATTGAAGACGAGCGTGCCGATGAGGTCGGCCGGCAGCAGGTCGGGCGTGAACTGGATGCGCTGGAACTGCGCCGAGAGGGCGCCCGCGAGCGTGTTCACCGTGAGGGTCTTGGCCAGTCCGGGAACGCCCTCGAGGAGGACGTGGCCGTTCGTGAGGAGGCCCACGACGAGGCGGTCGATCAGGGTCCGCTGTCCGACGACGACGCGGCCCATCTCCTCTCGCACCGCCTCGACCCAGACGTTCTGCTTCTGGATCTCTTCGGCGAGCCTTTGGGTGTCGACCTGTTGCATGGGGATGGAAAGGCGATAGCATGGCCGGAATTCCCGGCGACGCAAGCCGCTAGGCGGAAGATCGCGGCCGGCCTCGTCCAGCCGGGCGGGCTCAGGCGCCCGCCGGCAGCGTTCCCCCGTCCTCCGGGGGCGGCGGCCCAGCCTCGTCCTCCTCCGTCCCCAGCTCGGAGAGACGCCGCTCCACGGCCGCCTCGAGACGCCGCTCCCAGAGATAGCGGCGGAAGAGCACCTTGATCGCGGCGGTGAGCGGCACGGCGAGCAGGGCTCCGAGAAGGCCGCCGAGGAGGAAGGACCAGAAGATCACGGAGAAGATCACCGTCAGGGGATGCAATCCGACCGAATCGCCCACGATCTTCGGCGCGGTGACGAGCCCGTTGATCTGCTGCAGGATCACGAAGATGGCGAGGACGACCAGCGGGTAGACCCAGACGTTGGGCACGGGAATCAGCGTCCAGGCGTTGACGAGCACCTCGGCGCGGGAGCCGTCCTCGGAGACTTGGGAGACGAAGTAGGTGCCGGCCTTCTTCGCCCCGTCGACGAGGACGACGGCCTTCTCGCCGACGGCGGCGGGCCCGCCCTCCTGCACCGCGCCCCACGAGGTCGCGCTGAAGTGGACCAGGGCGATGATCATCGCGGGGATCATGACGAGGAGGTTGCCGATGTAGGGGATCAGCCCGAGCAGGGCGAGGAAGACGCCGATCAGCAGCGCGTAGGGCAGCCCGATCATCGAGAGGACCACGGCGACGAGGACGCCGTCGATGAGGCTGACGACCATCTGCCCGCGGAAGAAGGAGATGAGGTAGCCGTTGATCTCCGTCAACGTCCCGACGACCTCGTCCTTGAACCTGGACGCCCTCAAGGGCAGATAGTCCGCCCAGGACTCGGCGATCTTCCGCCCGTTCTGCAGGAAGTAGTAGAGGTAGATGGGCACCAGCAGCAAGCCCAGCAGATAGCCGAAGAAGCCGAAGGCGCCGCGCAGCCGCGACCAGATCCCCTGGCCGAGATCCTGCGCGATCTTGGGCCCCTCGGTGGAGAGCCACTCGACCCCGCGGTCGTAGTAGTTCCGGGCGATCCCCGTCTCCACGTAGCCCTGCAGCGAGGCGATCCCGCGCTTGACCAAGCGGGCGGCCTGGTCGCCGTAGGCCTCGCGCCTCTCGTAGAACTCCTGCGCCTGGCCGAAGGTGGGCACGACCACCGCCACCGCGAGGAGGACCACGCAGACGACGAAGGCGACGTAGACCGAGAGCATCGCGCTGCGCCGGCCCCAGCCCAGCCGCATCAGCCATCCGATGACCGGATCGAGCAGATAGGCGATGATTCCGGCCACGGCCAAGGGCACGAGAATGGGCTGCAAGTAGCTCAGCACCGTGGCCGAGAGCGCGACGAAGCCGACGGCGATGGCCCCGATGGCGGCGATGGCGACCGCAGTGAGAGCCCCCCACACCGCCCGGCGCTGGAAGAGCGAAGGAACCGGCTTCGGTTCGTGCGGGGCGGGATCGCATTCCATGGTCGAGAACGAAAAATCAGCGCTGCGACACTACAGGCAGACCGGCGGGATTGGCAAAGGCGATTTTACCGATTTTCAAGGAAGGCACGGCTCACCGGCGACGCCGGGGACGCGGGGCGGTCCGGATGGAAAACGCAACACCGAAAGCCTGCGGGACGGTCGGCAACCTTGAACTTCGAACTTCACAAAACCGGGAGCCTGCGGAGTTGACCCGGCGCGACTCTGGCGAATCTTGGCGGCATGGTCGATTGGCGATTCCAGCGCGGCGGCATGCTGTGCGTCGTTTCCGGTCCTTCGGGCTCGGGCAAGACGACGCTCTGCCGCCGCTTTTCCGAGAGCGACGGGGGGGCGGTCTACGCCGTCTCGGCGACGACGAGGGCGCCCCGCGAGGGGGAGCGCGACGGGGTGGACTACCACTTCCTGGAGCGCGCCGAGTTCGAGGCCGGGATCGCGCGCGGAGATTTCCTCGAATACGCCGAAGTCCACGGACGGCTCTACGGCACGCTGAAACGCGAGGTCCTCGGCCATCTCGAGGCGGGACGCGACGTGCTGATGGACATCGACGTGCAGGGCGCGGCGCTGGTGCGCGGCTCGGCCGATCCGGCGATCCAGGAGGCGCTCGTCGACGTCTTCATCCTCCTCCCCGGCGAGGAGGAGCTGGTGAAGCGCGTCCGTGCCCGCGGCACCGAGACGGAGGAGCAGCTCGCCCTGCGTCTCCGAAACGCCCGGGAGGAGTCGAGGCACTGGCAGGACTACCGCTACACCCTCGTCAGCGGCGACCGAGAGTCGGATTTCGCGACCTTCCGCTCCATTCTGGCCGGGGAGCGCTGCCGCTCTCGCCGCTTGCGGAAGCTCGTGGACGAACCGAAGCTCCCGGCGTGAGCGATTCTTCATCGGGAAAAACCATCGTGCTCGGCGTGACCGGGTCCATCGCGGCCTACAAGGCCGCCGACCTCGCCAGCCGGCTCGTCAAGCGCGGCCACGCCGTCCACGTCGTGATGACGCGAGACGCGCAGGAGTTCGTCACCCCGCTGACCCTGCAGGTGCTTTCGCGCCACCCCGTCACCGCCGACCTCTACGACGAGAAGCAGAGCTGGCATCCGGGCCACATCGAGCTGGCGGACCGGGCCGATCTGCTCGTGGTCGCCCCGGCCACGGCGAACGCCATCGCGAAGTTCGCCCACGGCATCGCCGACGACGCCCTCGGCGCGATCCACCTCGCCACCCTCGCCCCCGTCCTCGTCGCCCCGGCGATGAACGGCAAGATGTGGGAGCATCCCGCGACGCGGGCCAACGTGGAGATCCTCCGCGCGCGCGGCGTCGCCTTCATCGGCCCCGAGGAGGGCCTCCTCGCCTGCGGCTACGAGGGCGTCGGCCGGCTCTGGCCGGTGGAGGGCATCGACGAGAAGATCGAGGAGATGCTGACGACGGGGGCCTGACATGCCATCCCTCCCTTCAGCCGGGCCGCCCCCGCCCTCCGCGTCCTCGGCCCCCCTTGCCGAGCTGCGCCGCCTCGACCACGCGCATTTCTGGCACCCCTTCACCCAGATGGCCGACTGGTGCGCGTCGCCGGAGGACCCGCTCGTCATCGTCTCCGGACGCGGAGCCATCCTAACCGACGCCCAAGGAAAGGACTACCTCGACGGGAACAGCTCGATCTGGACCAACCTCCACGGCCACCGCCATCCGACCATCGACGCGGCGATCCGCGATCAGCTCGACCGCCTCGCCCACTGCTCCGCCCTCGGCTTCTCCAACGAGCCCGCGATCCGGCTCGCCGCCAAGCTCGCCGAGGTCGCGCCCGGAGACTCGCTCACCCGCGTCTTCTTCAGCGACGACGGCTCCACCGCCATCGAATGCGCCTGCCGCATGGCCGCGCAATACCGCGAGCGCGTCGGCGAAACGGAGCGCCGGCGCTTCGTCGCCTTCGACGGGGCCTACCACGGCGACACCGTCGGCGCCGCCTCGCTCGGGGGGATCCCCCTTTTCCACGGCCTCCACGGGGCCACCGGCTATCCGACGAGCCGCTTTTCGAGGGTGGAGGAGCTGGAGGCGCTCGACGGAAGCGCCGCCGCGGAAGTGAACGCGGTGATCATCGAGCCGCTCGTCCAAGGCGCGGCGGGGATGCGGCTCTGGCCGGCGGGGATGCTGCGCCGCCTCCGCGACTGGTGCGACCGCCACGGCGCCTTCCTCGTCCTCGACGAGGTGATGACCGGATTCGGCCGCACCGGGAAGCTCTTCGCCTGCGAGCACGAGGGCGTCGTCCCCGACTTCCTTTGCCTCGCCAAAGGCCTCACCGGCGGCTACCTGCCCCTCGCCGCGACCCTCACCACGGAGCGCGTCTTCGACGCCTTTCTCGGCCGCTACGAGGAGCAGCGGACCTTCTTCTACGGGCACAGCTACTGCGGCAACGCCCTCGGCTGCGCGGCGGCCCTCGCCAGCCTGCGCGTCTTCGAGGAGGAGCGCGTCCTCGACGCCCTGCCCGCGAAGATCGCCGCCTTTTCCGAAGCCCTGCGCGAGGCCGGGGAGCAGTGCCCCCATTTCGGCGGCGCGAGGCAGATCGGTCTCGTCGCCGGGATCGACCTGATCGAGGCGGCGAGCGGCAGGCCCTTCGACTGGCGACTGGAGACTGGCGCGAGGGTCTGCCGCCAGGCCCGCCGCCACGGCCTGCTGACCCGACCGATCCGCGACACCCTGATCCTGATGCCGCCGCTCTGCGCGTCGGAGGAGCAAATTCGGGAATCCGTCCGGGCTCTCGTCCGCGCCTCGGTGGAGCTCCTGGGATAATCGGCGAAAACGTGACGCAAGGCTTGAAGCGCCGGGCCCTCGTTTGCATAATGTCGCGGAGCCGGGCGTCGATTCCGCGCCGTCCCGCAACCGAGGCATCCCATGAAGCAGCCCTTTCCTTCCTCCGACCGCGCTTCGTGCCCGCCACGAAACGAGCCCTCCGACGAACGCCCCCTGCCTTCGGAGCCCGGGGTCCTCGAACCCTGAACCCAAGGACCCCGCCCCGGACCCGCATGGCCCGCCAGCCCCCCTCCCGTCCCTTCACTCCGGCGATGTCGCTCGTCGTCACGGCCGGCCTCGGCCTGGTCGTCGTTTTCGGAACCATCTCTCTCCTGCACGCCCTCGTCCGCGTCCTTCCCGCCTGGGAAACCCCCGTCCACATCGTGGCGCACGAGCGGCAGCAAGGGCAGGACTACATCGGCGACCGGCTGCAGCCCTCCCCGCGATCGCAGCATCGCATCGTCGTCGAGTCCGGCGACGGAAGCCGACGGACCCTCGCCTCCACCAAGGCGCTCCACGATGCCGCGCGGCGCGCCTCCCGGTCCCGGGATGGAGCGGTCATGCGAAGCTCCGTCCTCGCCGACCGCCCCCTCTCCATCGCCCTCCCCGGAAAGGACGGGACCGCGCCCGAAATCCACTCGCTCGCCATGCCGCTCCCCGGCGTCCTGCTCGGCGCCGCGCTCTGCTGGGGCGTCGTCGCCTGGAGCGCGTGGAGACTCCATCGCGCCCGGCGCGGCTTCCACTGGCGCCTGTTCCTCCCCGGCGTTCTCGTCGCCGTCGCGCTCTCCTATCTCTGGTGGAGCCGCAGCATCTGACATGAAGCGATTCGCCCTCGCCCTGCTTTCCCTCCTCGCTCTTTCGGGCTGCGGCGACGCCGCCGAACGGCCCTGGGCCTTCGTCGGGCGGCGGCCCGCCAAACCGGTCCGCGAGCTGCTCCCGCACCTCCACGGGCAGGCGCGCCTCCATCTGGAGAGCCTGCGCGACGGCGAGGGCGACCCCACCGTCCGGGCGCACATCGGCGAGGCCCTGGACCAATGGGACCGCCACTATTGCCAGATCGCCCAGCGGGCTCCCGGCCGGCTCCACCTGCAATTCTTCCCCCGCCATCTCGCCAAGGGCAAGGGCTTCGAACGCTGGCGCCGATCCCCGCTGCTCGTCGCCGGCGGGGGGCCTTCCCTGTGGAGCCTCGAATACGACATCGCCAAGCGCCGCTTCGGCCCACCCCGATTCCACGCTTCGACCTGACCGCCCAACGCCCCGTCCCATGCCGCCCTCCCCGACCCTTCTGGCCGCCGCCTCGGAAGCCCCCGCCGCCGACCCTCCGACCTGGCTCGTCGTGCTGCTGCCCGTCCTCTTTCTCCTGGCCTTCGTCCCCCTCTGGTGCGGCATCGTCTGGATCAGCAGCCGCTTCAGCGGATGGAGCCGCGTCGCCGCGCATTTCCGCGCCGGCGGAAAGCCCGAAGGCCGGCACGCCAACGCCTTCGGCTGCGTCGGCTGGGGGCGCCACAGCTCGCTGCAGTTCCACCTCGCCGAGGAAGGCCTCTTCGTGCAGATGCCCTCCATCTTCCGCTTCGGCTACGCTCCCCTGTTCCTGCCGTGGAGGGATCTTCACACTCCCCAGGCCGCCTTCGCTCCGCTCTATCCATGCGTCAAGCTCGCCATCGGGCATCCCCGGCGCGGCGCTCTCGTCGTGCCCAAATCCTTTTACGAACAGACGCTCCTTCCTCATTTGACGACCGCTTCCTCCCCCCCGTCCATCCCCACCCCCGAAAGCAAATGAAAAGCCCCCTTGTCCTTCCGACGCTCCTCGCCCTCCTCCTCGGCGCCCAGCCGATGCACGCCCGCACCCAGGAGGAGAAGGACGCCCTCGTCGCGGCCGTCGGCAGCACCGCCGGAGAAGCCCTCTTCTCGGTCCATTTCGCCGTCAACGCCCTCGCCGAGAACTGGCAGAAGAACGTCTACGCAGACTTCCAGGCGAAAGAGCTCGCCGAGAGCTACAAGGGCAGCGCCGAGAAGGTCCTCGGCCTCGTCAAAGGCAAATCGGCGAAGATCGAGGAAGGGGCCGAGTCCCTGCTGAAGCAGGCCACCGTCCTCGAAGCTTGGATCCAGACGAAGGAGGACAGCCTCGCCGACAGCTACCGGAAGCTCAAAGACCAGGCCGACGCGGCCCTGTTCCCTGCCGCCGCGGCCGGATCGGCGGACGCGCCCCCGTCCGTCCCCGATTCCGACACCGCCTCCGCCGACCCGGTGGAAGCCGAGATCCGCGAAATCGCCGAAGACATCCGCGACGACCTGGCCAAGCTGGCCAAATACAAACCCACCCTCGACCAAATCAAAGCCATCGTCTTCACCACCGTCGGCGCGGAACGGATGCACCAATACGTCGAAGCCGGCTTCGGACAGCTTCCCTCCGGCAGGCCCGCGGCCAAGCCCGGCCAGACCGAGATCCTCGTCGAAGGGCCCGACCTCGGGGACCTTCCCGGCGGCTACGCCCAGGCCATCGACCACTTCAAGCCCGGAGTGAAGATCTACGGCTTCAAATACGTCGAGCCCGGCAGCACCCTCGGCACGTCCTTCGACGCCCTGTTCAAGGTCGACGGCAAGTGGTTCTTCATCCCCAAAGCCTGGCGCGTCTTCGCCCGGCCCACCTCGCCGGCGCAGCCGTGAGCTGGCGGACGCCCCCGCCCCGATCCGCCCCCTTCCCACATGCCGCCGAAACCCACCCGAAACGACCTCGAAGCGCTCCGATCGCGATATCGCCTGGCCGTCGATGCGCTGGACCGCATCCGCTGGGAGGGGGGCGGGCCGATCTACCCGAAGGAGGTGAACGAGTTCATGTCGCTGCTCGTCGGGCCGCCTTGGTCCCGCCCTTCCTACGCCGAGGCGGCGGCCACGAGGGCGCTTGCCGATTTGGAGGGGGCCGGTCTCGACGAGCTCGGCCAGCTCTTCCTCCGCCTTCACCGCAGCGAGCGCTTCTCCGCCGGCGCCTGGGCGAGCCTCCTCAAGGGCGGGATTCCGCTGCCGGCCGTCTTCGACCGGATCGAAGCGCTGCTGGCGCCGCCGTCCGATCTGCGCTCGCCCAAGCCTCCCCTCGAACATCCTCTGGCCATCTCCGCGATGCGGCAGGCGCGGGTCTGGTTCTGCATGGCCCTCGTTCCGCTCGCGCTGGGATGGCTGGTGGAGTGGCTGCGGACCCACGGCCACATCGGCCGGGGCAACGGACCCGCCCCCCTCTACATCGTCGCCGCCGCCTTTGCCTCTGCCTGGGTCTTCTGCCTTCTCGTGGGATGGCGCGGCCAGCGCGAGATCGCCCGCATCCGCCGCGGCGACTACCTGGCCCGCTGGTCCTACTGGGGAGGCGGCGTCGGCGCGGAGGCCATCGAGGAGCGTCGGCGCAAGGTCCAGCTCCTCCTCTTCGCGCCCCTCGTCGTCTTCGCTCTCGGCGGCCTCGCCCTCGGCGGGATCGGCGCCTACATGAAGGGAAACGGAAGCCTCGTCTGGCAGGTCGGGGCGGGCGGCGCGGCCATCGGCCTGGGAATCGGCCTGCTGTTCGCCGTTCCGGCCTGGTTTCTCATGGGCATCCGAATCTCCATCGCGGAGAAGCTGCCCTCCGAGACGATCTTCACCGAGACCGGCTTCTACCAGCCGGGCCGCTTCGTCCCGGTGAAGTCCTGGGCCAAGGGCCAACGGGAGATCGCCCTGAAGTTCCCCGACCGCCACGACGGCCGCACGCGGCTGGACTTCAAGCTTCGCCAGCACTCTTCCCGACATCCCGAATCGTTCACGCACATAACGGCCCATTTCGCCATCCCCGTCCCGGAAGGCGGCGAAGGCGAGGCCGCGGCGCTGGTCGAGCACTTTCTTTCCTGAACCCCAAACCCATCGAGCCACCACCCAAGAACCCAATGAACACCACGAAAACCCTATCCATCCTTCTCGCCATCGCGGCGCTGCCCTTCGCCGGCCTCCGCGCCGCCAATCCCCTCGGCGGGCTGACCGTCGCCGTCAGCAGCGACGGCAGCCGTCTCGTGGCCGGCGGCGACACCCGCACCGTGCTCGTGCTCGATCCCGGAACGCTGGAGGTCCAGCACCGCCAATGGATCGAGCGGCCCATCGTCGCGCTCGCCTTCAGCAAGGACGGAGGCACCCTCGCGGTGCAGGACACGAGCGACGATCTGCTGCTGCTGGACACTTCGGACTGGAGCGTCAAGGCGGAGATCCCGAAACGCGTCGGCTTTGCCGTCAGCACCGAGGCCGATCTCGTGGCCGGACACGACGGCAACAGCAACGGCCCCAAGATCTTCGTGCACTCCCTCGGCGACGGGGCGGAGCGCTTCTCCACCGCGTTGGACAAGGGCGTCCGGATCGCGGCCCTGGCCCTGAGCAACGACGGCAGCCGTCTCGCCGTCCTCACGGAAGCGACCAAGGACGCCGACGAACCCGAAGTCCCCTCCTCGCAGGCGCCCAAGGACCTGAGAGGGGCCGAACTCGAGGAGTTCAAGCAGAAGAACGACGGGAAGACCTCCGTCCTGCACCTCTTCGACGTCGCGGGCGGGGGACCGCTTGGCGAAGCCAAGACCTACTACTCGACCAACGCCGGGGCGACCCTGTTCTTCGACGGCGACGCCGTCGTCTCGGTCAACTACCTGAACGTCAACGCGAGGATCGCCCCCAGCGGGGAGACGGCCATCTTCCAGCTCCAGAACTCCTTCAACTACGGGATCGGCCGGTCCCATGACGGGAGCCTGATCCTCACCGGCGGCCTCGCCCGCCAGAGCGTCACCAAGACCGCCGATCTGGCCGGCAGCGTCGGCACCGTGGAGAAGCTCCCCGGATGGCCGGAATACTGGAAGGGCTTCTCCGCCGCCTCCGGCGACGCCATCTACGGCGCCACCAGCGCCTACCGGGTGTTCAAGCTCGACGGATCGGGCGCGGTCCAGGCCAGCGTCCCGGTGCGGTGACCCCGCGCCCGACGGCACGAGCCGGACGCCGCCGGGCGGCGGCGTCCGGACCTTCCCTCCGCCCGCCGCCACGGAATCCCGTGCAAAGCCGTGTCACGAATCGCCGGAGAGAGGGTATACTCCTGATGTGGAAGACCAGGAAACAGAGGACGAACTCGTCGTGCGGGTGCAGCGGGGGGAGCTGGAGGCCTTCGAACGGCTTCTGGAGCGGCACAGCTCGCGCCTGCGCGCCTTCGTCGCGATGAAGCTGCCCATCCCCCACCTCATCGACGAGATCGCCCACGAGACCTTCGTCTTCTCCCACCGCCACATCATGGAGTTCAAGCCGGGGACGGATTTCGGGAAATGGCTCCGCGCCATCGCCTTCAACCTGATCCGCAAGGAGACCCTGCGGCACCAGCGGCTCTCCAAGAACCGGGAGAGGTTCCTCGAGCACCAGCTCATCCAGCAGTCGATGCGCGGCGACCTCGCCCCCGAACAGCCCCTCGTCGGTCTCCTCGAGGAATGCCTCGCCCGCCTGCCCGAGCAGCAGCGGCATCTCCTGGAGCGGAAATACACCCTTTCGGAATCCTCCCGCGAGATCGCCGACGCCTTCGGGCGGAGCGAAGCGTGGGTCAGGACCACCCTCTGCCGCGTCCGCACCGCCCTGCGGCACTGCATCGAACGCAACCTCGAAGGCGGCGCCGCGGGACCGCCCGAACCTGCCTGAAGCCGTGGACTCGGAACATCTAGAAGCCTATCTCGCCGACGAGCTCGACGAGAGCGGACGCCGCCAGGTGGAGCACGCCCTCCGCCACGACGCGGCTCTGCGCGCCAGCTTCGTGGTCCAGGCGCAGACCGACGCGGCCCTGCGGGCGCTGCTCGGATCGGGGCGCGAGGCCTTCGAGGCGGGCGTGATCGCGCGGCTCCGGTCCGAGGGGGCGGGGGAGCGGAGCTTCGCCAAATCCGTCCTCCTCGAGATCGTCGAGGAGCGCGAGGGACGGCGTCCCATCGCCTGGCCCGACTTGGTGAAGACGGGCTTGATCTCGGCGGCGGCGTCCATCGGGCTGCTCCTGCTGCTGCAATCCATCATCTTCCGCAGCGGGGCGGGACGCCCCGAGAGCGACGCCAAGAGCGGCCCCGCCTTCGCCGCCCGCGTCGAGCGGAGCGAGGACCTCGTCTGGCATCCCTCCAGCCTGGCGAAGGTGCGGGAGGACGGCTGGCTGTCGCCCGGAATGCTCCGCCTCGAGTCGGGCACGGCGGCGATCACCTTCAACTCCGGGGCCACCGCCCTCGTCGAGGGTCCGGCGGAGCTGAGCGTCGAATCGGTCAACCGCCTCTTCCTGAAGTCGGGCCGCCTCGCCGCCGACGTGCCCCCGCAGGCCACCGGCTTCACCGTGAACACGCCGCGGCTCAACGCCGTCGACCTCGGCACGCGCTTCGGCATCTCGGTGGACGAGGAGGGCAACTCGGAACTCCACGTGATGGAGGGGGAGGTCGCCGCGAGCCGCACCAGCGGCCACAGCGTCGCCACGGTCGTGCGGGAGGGCCTCGCCCTGCGGGCCGACGGGCGCACCCGCAGCGAGCTGGTCCCGGTCCCCTACGGCGGCGACACCTTCCGGCTCCGGCTGGGGACGCCCGCGGCGGTGCAGCCGGCCCTGCGCTACGCCTTCGACGAATCCTACGGCGCCATCATCGAGGACTCGGGGCGGACCCGCCTCTTCGACGTCCCCCTGGTGGCCACCGGCGAGCTGGGCCGCTCCCCCCGGCGCTCCGCCGGACGGGTCGGCGGCGGCCGCATCTTCCAGCCCGCCGAGCCCCTGGACGTGCCCCTCTCGCACGAGTTTCTCCTCGAGCGCCCCCACGCGGTCGCCTTCTGGGTGAAGCTGCCCGCCAAGGTCGGACGGGAAACGCCCGAGCGGCTCCTCGAATACGGAGGCAAGGACGGCGCCTGGCGCATCGCCTGCCACCTCGGGGAGGGCGGCGGGCTGCGCGGCGCGCTGCGCGTCGAATGCGGCGACGGCCACGTCGTCGGCGGCACCGACCTCGCCGACGGGAAGTGGCACCACGTGGCCTACCGCTACCTCGGCGGCGGCGAACTCGCCGTCAATCTCCATCTCTTCGTCGACGGAAGGCCGGAGACCCTCAGCCACGTGCAGGACGCCCCGGTCCCCCGGGGGCGGGCGGGGCGCCTCCGCCTCGGCGCCGAACGGCCCCTCGGCTTCGAAGGCTGGATCGACGACCTCGTCCTCTTCCGGGAGGCGGTCTCGACCCCGACCCTCCAGAAATGGAGCGAATGAACACTACGGCGGAACGCGCCGGCTTCGACGGCCGCGATGCCGCCTTTCCCTTTTTCCTTGTCACAAAACACCGTCTTCGCGTTATACCCCACTAGAAGGCCCTTCCCCGATCCTCCAGTTTCCATCTCCCACATGAACATCCGATTCCCGCATCGATCCCTCGCCGCCCTCCTCGCCGGCGGCCTGTTCTTCGCACCATCCCTTTCGCAGGCCCAGTCCCGCACCTGGACCTCGGCCGACGGGCGCACCCTGCAGGCCGAGTACGCCGGCACCTCCGGGGCCGGGGCCAACGCCATGGTCAAGCTGAAAATGGCCGACGGCTCCGTCATCGACTACCCCATCGCCAAGCTCAGCGAGCAGGACCGCCTCTTCGTCAAGGGCAACCTCCCCACCGATCCCGCCGCTCTCGCCGCCGAGATCGACAAGCTCGTCCTCAACAAGATGAAGGAGGCCTACTACGGCCTGCAGGCCGAGCTCGCCGAACTGCCCCAGAGGACCAACCTCACCGACGACGAGAAGGCGAAGCGCCGGCAGGAGATCGAGCGCGAGATGCAGATGTGCGTCCCGAACCCGCCGACGGACGACAACCAGTTCCTCCGCCGCATCTACCTCGACGTCGTCGGCCGCATCCCCACCTACGACGAAGCCGAGGCCTTCCTCAACGACCGCGCCCCGGACAAGCGGGCCCGCCTCATCGACAAGCTCCTCGACTCCGAGGGCTACGTGATGCGGATGTACAACTACTACGCCGACCTTCTCAGGATCCGCGAAGGCGTCGTCATGATGGGCAACGCCTCCATCAAGGTCGATCCCTACATGGAGTGGGTGAAGCAGTGCATCCGCGAGGACAAGCCCTTCGACGAGATGGTGCGCGAGCTCCTCACCGCGAAGGGCAAGGTGTGGGAGTCGCCCGCCGTCGGCTATCTCGTCGCCGACCAGGGGATGCGCCTCTGCAACCTTTCGAACACCTTCACCATCTTCATGGGCACGGAGATCACCTGCGCCCAATGCCCCGACCACCCCTTCG
>CAYMMC010000003.1:0-6581 GCA_964391125.1 uncultured Akkermansia sp. | reverse complement strand
GTGGTTCCGCGGGTGACAGCGCCGCCTGTGAGCGCCTTCGAGGAAGTCTACCAGATGGACTTCTTCAAGATGGCCTCCTTCATGGGCGAGACCGAGACGAACGCCGGCGGACGGGCCATGATGGAGATGGGCGGCGGCGGCGACTACCGGGCCGAGATCGAGCGGATGAACCAAGTGCTCTTCGACGCCGGCAAGCTCCGCCCCAACCAGCGCGTGGACCAGAACCTCAGCCAGTGGATCGGCACCCACCGCACCATGGTCGCCGACACCGGGAACAACGTCATCCGCCTGCCCCACGACTACAAATACGACGACGGCGAGCCCAACATGAAGATCGACCCGGGCACCTACTTCGGCGACAAGACCGACCTCTCGAAGTACGAGACCCCGCGCGAGGCCTTCGCCGACTGGGTCGTCTCGCCGGGCAACCCCCGCTTCACCATCAACACCGTGAACCGCTTCTGGAAGATCGCCTTCGGCCTCGCCCAGATCGAGCCGGTCTACAACATCCCCGGCCACCTCGACGGCCAGGCGCAGAACTACGAGCTGCTCACCTTCCTCGAGGAGATGCTGAAGGACCTCGACTACAGCGTGAAGGACTTCTTCCGCGTCATCTACAACAGCCAGGTCTACCAGCGCGAGGCCGAGACCCTCACCCCCAGCCTCACCCAGGTGGACCAGGGGACCTACCACTTCCCCGGCCCCATCCTGCGCCGCATGAGCGCCGAGCAGATCTGGGACTCCCTCGTCGCCCTGACCACCGCCGACCCCGAATCCGTCGTCCGCAAGGGCGCGGACCGCTACAAGGAGGTCATGAACGTCGACTTCGCCTCGCTCAAGACCGCCGACCAGATCGAGAAGTGGAAGCAGGACTGGCGCAACGTGAGCCGGCTCGAGAAATACAACGGCGAGGTCGTCTCCAACGACGACAACGTCGGCGGCGCCCAGATGTTCCGCGCCTCGGAGCTCCGCCAGCCCATGCCCCCCGACCACTTCCTGCGCATGTTCGGGCAGTCGGACAAGCAGCTCATCGAGAACCAGTTCACCACCGGCTCGACCCCGCAGGTGATGGCCCTGCTCAACGGGGAGATCACCAACCGCGTCCTCACCAGCCCCGACGCCTACCTCATCAAGGAGATCGCCTACGGGAAGGGCTCGAAACGCGACAACATCGACAAGATCTTCCTCAGCGTGCTCACCCGCTACCCCACTTCGCAGGAGAAGAGCGTCGCCCAGTCCGGCATGCGCGCCCGCACCGACCGCGACATGAGCGAGCAGCAGAAGATGCAGGCCGAGGCCCAGGCGATCGGGAACGTCATCTGGGCGCTCGTGAACACCCGCGAGTTCCTGTTCATCCAATAAGGCCCGCGGCGCCGCCGCGGCCCATCGAAACGTCCAACCCACCATCCATTCCAGCATGAAAGACTCCCTTCACCGACTCGACCAGCTCAGCCGCCGCCAGTTCGTGGCCCGCGCCGCGAAGACCGCCCTCGGCGTCAGCATCCTGCCCCTCGGCGCCGCCAAGCCCCTCCGCGCCGCCGGCGCGGGCAAGGCAGAGCATTGCATCTTCTTCTACATGTCGGGCGGCATGAGCCACATGGAGACCTTCGACCCGAAACCCGGAGCCGAGACCGGAGGCCCCACCAAGGGCATCCCCACCGGGGTGGCCGGGGTGGAGCTGGCCGAGTACCTGCCCGAGCTGGCGAAGCGCTTCAAGGACATCGCCGTGATCCGCTCCATGACCCAGAAGACCGGCGACCACCGCGGCGGCACCTACTGGATGCGCACCAGCTACGAGCCCCGCGCCACCATCATCCATCCCTCGATGGGCCCCTGGGCCCAGCAGCTCCTCGGCAAGCGGCACGACACCCTCCCCGACTCCGTCGTCATCGGCGGCGGCGGCGAGCACCCCGGCGCCGGCTTCTTCGGCCCCGCCCTCTCGCCCCTGCCCATCGGCGATCCCGACAAGGGCGTCCAGAACGCCCGCCCCTACGACGGGGTCGGCGACGATCTCTTCGAGAAGCGGATGGATCTGATGAACACCTTCGACGACGCCTTCCGCCGCAAGTTCCAGACCGACGAGGTGCGGGCCTACACCCAGTTCTACGAGGAAACCCTCAAGCTGATGAAGAGCGAGGACCTCGAGACCTTCGACCTCTCCAAGGAGAAGGACTACGCCCAGAAGGTGGAGCGCTACGGCAACACCCGCGTGGGCAAGGGGGCCATGCTGGCCAAGCGCCTCGTCAGCTCCGGCGTCCGCTTCGTCGAAGTCGTCGCCGGCGGCTGGGACATGCACAACGACCTGTGGAACTCCATCCCCCAGACCGGCGGCCAGCTCGACCAGGCCCTCGCCTCCCTCATCGACGACCTCAAGGCCGAAGGGCTCTTCGACAAGACCCTCATCGCCCTCGGCACCGAGTTCGGACGCACCCCCCTGATCAACGCGAACGGCGGGCGCGACCACCATCCCCGCGTCTTCTCGACCATGTTCGCGGGCGGCGGCATCTCCGGCGGGCAGGTCTACGGCGGCTCCGACGACAAGGGGATCGCGGTGAAGGAGAACCCGGTCGAGGCCAAGGACTTCAACGCGACCATCGCCTACGCCATGGGGCTCGACCTGAACAAGGTGGTCTACGCGCCCTCGGGACGCCCCTTCCTCGTCGCCGGCCACACCCGCGACCCCCAGACGGACGCCATCGTCACCGACGGGCACCCCATCATGCCACTCTTCTCCTGAGCGCGCCCGCCAATTCCATCATCCCCGGCGGAGCCGGGGGGGGGGTAGCCCCGAGCGGCCCGCTCGGGGAACGAAGGTCGCGGGACGCCCGATTGGCCGCGCGGGCCGCACGGCCCTACCCTCGCCGCCGAAATCCCGTCCCGTCGCAACCGCTTCTGCCGCTCGGGATTCCGGAGCCTCACTCCTCGATGTCGTTGTAGATCTCGAGGCAGGTCAAGCCGGTCTCCTTCGTGAAGGTGGCGTCGAAGCAGATGTCTCCGTCTCGGAAGTAGAGGATCTCCTCCCCGTCGTCGAACGATGTTCGCCCGCGTTCGGGCCCGAGGAGGGCGGCCAATCCCTCCATCCCCACGCCGGAGCCGAGGACGGTCCCGGCAGGATCGACCCGCAGCCTCGCCGGGACGAGACCGGGCCGGGGGGTGTCGGAATCTTCGGCGAAGAACAAGGCGATTTGCCGAATCCGACCGCGACCTAGCTCGATTTCGAGGCCGAGCGAAGGGTAGTCAAGATAGGAGCAGTGCCCTCCCAGCGACCGGAACTGTTCGCAGGGGCCGAAGGGAACGAGCGAGCTGGGAGGGGAAGGCAGGGAAACGCCGTTCAACGTCCGTGCGGCGCTGTCCCAAACGAGCTCGGGCGGAACGAGCCGCCGGGGGAAGACCACGGTTGGGTCCTTCGGCCCTGATCCGAAGAGCTTTCCGAAGAATCCCATCTCGCCGCAGGGGTGCCCGAAGCGCGACGGACTGCGATCCGCCGCAGGGCGGGCGATGGACACGACCCGCCGTCCGACCGCGCGGAGGTCAGGCCCGGGCCTTCTCCTCGCGGGCCTTGAGGTTCGTCGCGGCCTTGCCGATGCGGTCGCGGAGATAGTTGAGCTTGGCGCGCCGCACCTTGCCCTTCTTGACGACCTCGATCTTCGCGGTCTTGGGGGAGTGGAGCTGGAAGGCGCGCTCGACGCCCTCGCCGTTGGAGATCTTGCGGACGGTGAAGGCCTGGTTGATGCCCGATCCGCTGCGCCCGATGACGATGCCCTTGAAGATCTGGATGCGCTCCTTGCCGCCTTCGACGACGCGGCTGTGGACGTTGACGGTGTCGCCGGGACGGAAGTCCGGGACATCGGCCTTCATCTGTTCGCGTTCGATTTTGTTGATCACGTTCATGTCTGTCTCAAGGGAAGGGTCGTCCGCGCGACGGTCGGAAGCGGAGGGTCGGGACAATGCCCCAGGTCGTTGCCGAAATCAACGGATTTCCCGAATAATTTTTGTTGCGCCCCACCGCTTTCCTGCCTACTGTCCCGCTCGCCAGCCGGACGGCCTCGGGGGTCTCCTCCCGAACCGTCCGATACCGTAGGAGCGGTAGTTCAGTTGGTTAGAACGCCGCCCTGTCACGGCGGAGGTCGCGGGTTCGAGTCCCGTCCGCTCCGTTTTTCCCCAAGCCCCGGTCCGCCGAAGGAAACCCCGTCCGCTCAACGGACTGCTGCCATCTCCGCAGGGAATCCGTGGACGGGCGCCTCGTCCCCGCCGACGGGCGGTTTGCCTGGGCGACGACTCCTTCGGGCAAGCCTCGGAAGCGCCATCGCGCGAAAATCGCGTTCGACACTGGGAGCGGTTCCGGCGTATCCTCGCGCGAGGCGGCGGGGCAGTCTCTCCGTCCCCTCCCCCACCCCAGCCCAGCCCAGCCCAGCCCAGCGAACACCATGTCCTCAGCCACCCTCGATCCCCAAGCGGAACTCGGCACCTCGGACAAGGCGGTCATCGAGGAGCTCCGCCTCGCCTACGCCGCCATGCGCGAACAGCTCGGTCGCGCCGTGGTGGGCCAGGAGGAAGTCGTCGAGCAGCTCCTCATCGCCATCTTCTGCCGCTCGCACGCCCTCCTCGTCGGGGTGCCGGGACTCGCCAAGACCCTTCTCGTCTCGACTCTGTCCGAGGTGCTCGACCTCGGCTTCAAGCGCATCCAGTTCACCCCCGACCTCATGCCCGCCGACATCACCGGCACCGAGGTGCTGGAGGAGGACGTCGGCACGGGGAGGCGCGTCTTCAAGTTCGTGAAGGGTCCCGTCTTCGCCAACATGGTCCTCGCCGACGAGATCAACCGCACCCCCCCGAAAACCCAGGCCGCCCTGCTCGAGGCGATGCAGGAGCACCGGGTCACCATCGGCGAGGAGACCTACCCGCTGCCCGAGCCCTTCTTCGTCCTCGCGACGCAGAACCCCATCGAGCAGGAGGGCACCTACCACCTGCCCGAGGCCCAGCTCGACCGCTTCATGTTCAACATCAAGGTCGACTACCCCACCGCCGCGGAGGAGGAGGCGATCATCAAGCGCGTCACCGGCACCTACCGGGCGGAGATCCGGAAGCAGCTCGCCGGCGAGGCCGTGATCCGCTTGCAGCAGGTCGTGCGCCGCGTCCCCGCCGCCGACCACGTCGTCGCCTACGCCGCCCGGATCGCCCGCGCCTCGCGCCCGAAGGAGTCCGAGGCGCCCGACTTCGTCCGCGAAATGGTCGCCTGGGGGGCCGGGCCGCGCGCCGGGATCTATCTCGTCCTCGCCGCGAAGGCCCGCGCCATCCTCCAGGGGCGATACCACGCGACCACCGGCGACGTCCGCGCCGTCGCCCTGCCCGTGCTGCGCCACCGCGTCCTCACCACCTTCAACGCCGAGGCCGCCGGCATCTCCAGCGACGACATCGTCGCCCGTCTCGTCGAGCACTTCGCGCCCTCCGCCGAACTCGAGTTGTGAGCTCGCCTTAGTCCGACTTTGCCGAATGGCAAGGATGGCCGCAAAAAGGCGCAAATGGCGTCAAACGGCGCCGCCGTCCGTTCACGCTTTCGCGATGGCAGGGCAGTCGCTCGGGCACCCCGCGACGTGCGCCGATGGACATTGCGGCGCCTGTCATCTCTCCACCATCCCCTCCTTCCAATACCGCCTGCCGTCGGGGCTGCGGCGGAGGAGGCCAAGTTCGCAGAGCGCGGAGCGGAGATGGTCCACATCCAGACATGGATCCCAGTTGGGCAAAAACGACACCCGCCGCCAGATCAGGAGGTCCACTTCCCTCGGCTCGTAGCTCCGGTGCGGCTCGAAGGCGAGGGACGCCCAGTAGACGACCTTCAGCTTCCGCTTCTTGTAGGCGCCGCGGATGCGGGCCTCGACCTTCTCCGGTATCCGCAGTTCGCGGAACTGCTTCCTCTTCTCTGCGAGGTGCGCGAGGAACCACATTTGCGCGACGACGGCGCGGACCAGTTCACCCATTGAGTGGAAATAGCGGATTCCCTCCCCCCGGATCAGGCGGTCGTAGGATCCCTCGTTCTCCCACAGCATCTGCTCCACCACTTCAGGGGACTCCATCAGATGCCAAGGCATATATTGGAGGATCTGCCTGCCAAAGTGCGAAACATAGCGCAGGGGGACATCGACGAACTGCTCCTCCCCGCACATCTCGCAGACGTGAAGGTTGATCCGACTCGCGATCAAATCCTCCGCCAGATCCGGCCTCTCCTTGGGATCGATGAAATGGACGACGCGGACTTGGCTGATGGCGACGCAGGACGTGCAACCGATCTCCTCCAGGCTTTCGGAGAACGGTTCGCCGCCCTCGGGCGGGGTGGCGTCGCCTTCGGGAGCGGGATCGGGAGCGTGGTCGTCGGACATTGGCGTGGTCTGAAGCTTGGGTTCGGCGGGAGGCGCGGCATGGCGCGGCATGAAATCATGCTCTACTTTGTTAAATGGAAAGGATGGCCACAAAAAGGCAAAGAAGCCACAAAAGCATGGGACGGATAGGGTTCCATTTTGTTCTTTGCGCCTTTTTGCGGCCATCCCCTCCATTCGGCGAAGCGGGACTAAATCCCCGTCCGC
>CAYMMC010000002.1:8170-27219 GCA_964391125.1 uncultured Akkermansia sp. | reverse complement strand
GCGCCGCCTGGAGGAAGCTGGGGCCGTTGTCGGTGAAGACGTATTCGGTGCGGTCCGGCGGAAAGACGGAAAGGATCTGGCCGGTGAGCGAGCCCGTGCCCGCCCCGACTTCGAGGACGCGGAGGGCGCGGCGCTCCGGCAGGTCCGCGACGGCCCGGGCGAGGGCGAGGCGGATCTGCTCGTTGATGACGGGGAAGTCGGCCCCCTCGCGGTAGAAGCGCTCCATCACCCGCGAGGATCCGTGCGGGAAGAGCACTTCGAGCGGGTCGGTCTCGCCGCAGAGGACGCCGGCGAGGTTCGGCCCGGCGAGGCGCTGCAGCTCGGCCTCGGAGGCGAACTCCGGCATCTCCTTGGCGAGCCGGTCCACCCACTTCAGGGCATCCTCGTGAACGGGGATTTCGAGAACTTCCCATTCATCGTCTCCGAGCTGCTTCAGCAGGCCGCCTTCGCTGAGGGCGGTGAGCTGGCCGTAGACGAGCTTGCGGTGATGGTCGGCGATCATCAGCTCGCGCATCAGGGACGGGACGGCGATCCGGTCGCCGACCTCGGGACGCCAGCCGAGCTCGATGTAGGCGTTGACGATGAACTGGCGGGAGATCTCCTCCATCGCGGGGAGGAACTTCCCGTAGTGGTTCCCGAGGCCGCGGCCCGCGTAGAGTTCGGGGAGCCCTTCGTTCGCCGCCTCGACCAGCGCGGCGGGGGAGGGCAGGTTCGTCGGCCCTTGCTCGCGCGTGCCCTTGAGCCGGAGCAGCTCCCATTTCGCCTGGTAGAGGCATTTCTCGAGATCGTCGGCCTGGCTTTGCTCGACGCGGTCGGCGCGGAAGCCGTGGATCTCGGCGACCAGTTCGCCGCCGTCGTCGTAGACCTTGATGTCGGCCTGGATGTATTCCCGGTCGTTGCTGGAGTCGACCTTGGCGTGGCCCCAGAGGCGCAGCGGGGGCTTGTCGACGTAGAGGCGGATGCTGCGGATCGAGGCCGGCAGGTAGAAGTAGTCGGTCGCGAGCGCTCCGTCGGGGATGACCTGGCCGCCCTTCACGGTGTGGAAGCAGGCGTCGAGGACGGCGGGATGGAAATGGTGGTCGGGGATGGTGTCCTTCAGCCCCTCGGGCGCGACGATCTCGGCGAGGGCCTCGCCGTCCTTGCGCCAGACGTTCTGGAGGTGCTGGAAGAGCGGGCGGAACTGGTAGCCGGCCTCGGCGTAGTCCTCGTAGTATTCCTCGTGGGTGAAATGGCGCGGCAGGCCCGCCTTGACCGCGTTGAGGTCCGCGGCTTCGGCAACGGGCAGGGGCAGCTTGCGCAGCACCCCCTGGGCGTTCAGGTCCCAGTCCTTGTGCTCGCCGGTGGAGCTGAAGATCTGGAAGGCCTTGGTCGCGGGGTCGAAGACGACCTCGACGGCGGGCACTTTCTCCTCGCTGACGAAGAGCGCCTTCTTCATCTCCAGGTCCTCGACGGCGTAGTTCTCGCCGGGGAAGAGCTTGCGGGCGATGGCGAGGCCGATCTCGCCGTATCCGGCCGCGGGGAAGACGACGCTGTCCCAGAAGCGGTGGTCGTCGAGCCAGCCGAAGTAGCGGGGGTCGAGGTCGAAGCGCCAGGTCGGACGCGGCGCGGTCTGCGCCAGCCCCAGCAGGGGATGCTCCAGCGGAGCGCAGCGGAGATACTGCCCCTCGGCGGACTCCAGCCAGTAGCGCTCGCGCTGCCAGGCGTAGGTGGGCAGGCGGACGAAGGCGCCGCTGGACTGGTTCACGGACTCCCAGTCGATGGCGTAGCCGTGGAGGTGCAGGCGGGCGAGATTGCCGAGCATCTCCTCGGACTCGTCGGTCTTGCGCTTCAGGCTGGAAAAGTAGTAGCCCTTCCGGCCTTGGTCGGAGAGGCATTCCGCGATCGGATTCTGGAGGGCCGGATGCGGACCGACTTCGAGGAAGGAGTCCTCGCCAGAACGGATCAGGTTGGCGATGGCGGGAGCGAACAGCACCGCCTCGCGGACGTTCTTCCACCAGTATTCGGCATCGAGCTTCGCGCCATCGTAGACGCCGCCGGTGACGGTGGAGAAATAGGGAATGGCGGTGGCGCGGGGCTGGATGTCCTTCAGCACCTCGAGGAGCTCCTCGCGGATCGGCTCCATCTGGTGGGTGTGGAAGGCGTAGTCGATGCGGAGCCAGCGGACGAACTTGCCCTGCTCCTCCAAGCCGGAGACGATCTCCTCGAGAGGGGCGGTGTCCCCGGCGAGGGTGACCATGCCGGGGCTGTTGATCACCGCGACCTGGACTTGGTCCTCCTTGCCGGCGATGGCCTTGCGGGCCTCGGTCGGAGACAGTCCGACCGCGACCATGCGGCCCTTGCCGCCGGTCATGTCCTGGAGGCGGGAGCGGTGGTAGATGATCTTGACCGCGTCCTCCAGGGTGTAGGCCCCGGCCACGTAGGCGGCGGCGACTTCGCCGACGGAATGGCCGACGACCTTCGCGGGGCGGATGCCCCAGGACTTCCACAGCTCGGAAAGGGCCACCTGCAGGCCGAAGATGGCCGGCTGGGCGATGTTCGTCCGGTTGATTTGCGAACTGGCCTCGTCGCGGGTCATCTCTTCGACGAGCGACCAGCCGGCGAGGGGCTTGAGATGGGAGTCGATGTCCTCGAGGACCTTGCGGAAGACCGGTTCGCGCCGGAGCAGGTCCTGGCCCATCGCCCACCACTGGGCGCCCTGGCCGGTGTAGACGAAGACGAGCGGATTCGCCTCGGCGACGGGACGCCCCGAGAGCGCCATGCCGCTGCGCTCGCCCTCGGCGAGCCATTCGGTCAGGCGATGGATGAGATCTTCCCGGTCCTGCGCGGGGATGGCGAGACGGTGGTCGTGGTGCTCGCGCTTCGTTCCCGCCGCCGCCGCGAGGTCGCGCAGGTCGGCGTCGCTGGCGCGGAGATGGCGGCGCCAGCGGATCACGGTGTCGCGGAGGGCTTCGTCGGTGCGGGCCGAGAGCGGCAGCAGCACGGGGCGCTCCGCTTTCGGCGCCGCCGCCTCCGCTTTGCGCAGAGGAGTCCGAGGCGCGGCCTCCAGGAGGATGTGCGAGTTCGTCCCGCCGAAGCCGAAGCTGTTCACGCCGACCACCGGCGGCAGGTCGCCGAGGTGCGGCAGCGGCTGGAGCTCGGAGGCGACCTTCAGCTTGAACTCGTCGAAGGGGATGTTGGGATTGGGCCGTTCGAAGTTGAGGCTCGGCGGGACGGCGTCGTGATGGAGCACCAAGGCCGCCTTGGCGAGGCCGGCCACGCCCGAGCCCGACTCCAGGTGCCCGACGTTCGTCTTGACCGAGCCGATGAGGCAGACGTCGTCCTCGTCGCGACCGCGCGAGAGGACCATGCCCAGCGCCCTCGTCTCGATGGGGTCGCCCACCGGCGTGCCCGTGCCGTGGGCCTCCATGTAGCGGACCTGCTTGGCCTCGATCCCGGACTTGGCGAGCGCGTCCTCCAGCATCTTCGCCTGGGTCTCGACCCCGGGCACGGTCATGGACGAGGTGGTTCCGTCCTGGTTGATCACCGCGGCGCGGATCGTGCAATAGATGCGGTCGCCGTCCCGCTCCGCGTCGGCGAGCTTCTTGATCGTGAAGATGCCGCCGCCCTCCCCGCGCACGTAGCCGTTGGCCCGGTCGTCGAAGGCGAAGCACTGGCCCGAGGGCGAGAGCATCGTCGCCTTGGAGAAGCCGATCGAGGCGTCGGGCGTGAGCAGGGCGTTCACCCCGCCCGCCAGCGCCATCTCCGCTTCGCCCGACCAGATGCTCTCGCAGGCCAGGTTGATCGCGACGAGGGCCGAGGAGCAAGCCGTGTCCACCGACACGGAGGGGCCTTTGAAGTCGAAGAGGTAGGAGATGCGGTTCGACGCGATCGACAGCGTGCTGCCCGAGTTGGTGTGGACGTCGACGTTGCGCGGATCGCTTTGGGCGACGTTGGCATAGTCGTTCGAGGCGATCCCGACGAACACCGCCGTCTTGCTGCCGCGCAGGCTTGCGGGCGGGATGCCGGCGTCCTCCAGCGATTCCCAGGCCGCCTCGAGCAGCCAGCGCTGCTGAGGGTCCATGCGGAGCGCCTCGCGCGGAGAGATCCCGAAGAACTGCGCGTCGAAGCGGTCGAAGTCGTGGACGAAGCCGCCCCACTTCGTGATCATCTTGCCGGGGATGTCCACGTTCTCGTGGTGCCATCGCTCGCGGTTCCAACGGTCCGCAGGCACCGGCACGATGCCGGACCGGCCCTCCGTCATCAGTTGCCAGAAGGATTCGGGACCGTTCACTCCGCCGGGCAGGCGGCAGCCGATTCCTACGATGGCCAGGGGCTCTTGGGTCGCTTGGGTGGGGTCGGACATGGGGGAAGACGGTCGGGAGAATCAAAAACGACAAAGCCGGAAACCCCGTTCTCGGGGAATTCCGGACTCGCCGGGGGCAAGGTGTAATAAGGGCGCGGAGGCTTCTGGGATCGGCTGGAAACGAGTTCGGTTCGTGGAAAAACCTTCTTTTTCGGGAGGCATGTCTTAATCGTATTAGGGCGGAGAGTCAACAGGGTAGATCGTCCTATCCGGAGGCGCTTCGCCCCTTCGCCCCAGGTCTTCCGTCAGGCCTTCGGCAGAAGATCGGAGACGGCCTCCCTCTCCTCGCGCAGCTCCTGCACCGTCGCCTCGATCCTGGCGCGGCTGAAGTCGTTCACGGGGACGTCCTGAACGATCTCCCACTTGGCGCCGTCGCTGCGGATGGGGAAGGAGATCATCAGCCCCTCGTCGAGCCCGTAGGAGCCGTCGGAACGGACCGCGACGCTGTTCCAGTCGCCCTGCGGCGTCGGCGTGGTCAAGCTGCGCACCGTGTCGACGATGGCGTTGGCCGCCGAGGCGGCCGAGGAGGAGCCCCGGGCCGCGATGATCGCGGCGCCGCGCTTCTGCACCGTCTCGATGAAGGGCCCTTGGAGCCATTCGTGGTCGGAGATCACGTCGGGAGCAGGCTTTCCGCCGATGAGCGCGTTGTGGAAGTCGGGATACTGCGTCGCCGAATGGTTCCCCCAGATCGTCGCCCGGGTCACCTCGCTGACATGGACCCCCGCCTTGGCGGCGAGCTGGGACTTGGCCCGGTTCTCGTCGAGGCGGGTCATGGCGAACCAACGGTCGCTCGGCACCTCCGGGGCGGCGTTCATCGCGATGAGGCAGTTCGTGTTGCAGGGGTTGCCGATGACCAGCGTCCGCACGTCGGAGGCGGCGTTCCGGGCGATGGCCTGCCCCTGTCCGGTGAAGATCTTGCCGTTGATGCCGAGGAGGTCCTTGCGCTCCATCCCGGCCTTGCGGGGCACGCTGCCGACGAGCAGCGCCCAGTTCGCGTCGGAGAAGCCCTCGTCCAGGTCGGAAGTCGCCCGAATGTCGGCGACAAGCGGAAAGGCGCAGTCGTCCAGCTCCATCACCACGCCCTCCAGGGCCTTCATGCCCGGCTCGATCTCGATCAGGTTCAGCGCGACCGGCTGGTCGGGACCGAACATCGACCCGCTGGCGATGCGGAAGAGGAGGGAATAACCGATCTGGCCGGCGGCGCCGGTCACTGCGACTCGAATGGGCTTGCTCATGGGTATGGAAATGACGAAGAACGATGGGCGCCTGGACCCCAGGGGAGGTCTGCGGGGTGGGTTCCGCCCCGGACTGCGGGCGCCTCCGCGCAGCGGTCAGGAATGAGGAACCCTTCGCGAACGTCCCGTCTCGTTCAAGAGATTTTTCAGATTCTCGCGCAAGTCCCGCCACTCCGCTCCCGAGGTCAGCGCCCTCCCCGTCGTCGGGATGCGGTAGCTCCAGTTGCTGCCGTCCATCACGCCGGGCACGTTGATCCGCTCGGTTTCCAAGAGGAGGTCGTTCACCATCGCCGCGACGCGGTCGGCGTTCGACATGGACAGCTCGCGCAGGAGCTTTCCCCAGACTTCCTCCGAATATTCCGGAATTTCGTCGTAGGGGCGTTCGATCGCGGCGTAGGCGCAAAGCGTTTCGAGGAAGTTCCTCGCCTCCCAATACTCATGGCCGCCGTGGTCGGACTCGCGCATCCGCCGGCGCTGCTCCTCCCACTGCGCCCGCATGGGGGCGTGGTCGTGGGTGGCGTAGGTCGCGAAGGAAAGCGTCGGGTAGCGCAATCCGGAGGTGACGCGGCCATCGGTGAACTCCCACTGGGGCACCTTCATCCCCGCGATGCCCAGCGCGGCCAAGGAGGGCCGCACGTAGTCGGGCACGGTGCCGAGATCCTCGGCGATCACCTCGGCCTCGCCGGCCGCCTCCAGGATCATCCGGAGGTATTTCTCGCCCTCGTCGCGGTTCGCCGCCTTGGAGGCCTCGTCGTGGTCGGGCCGGGGGCGGAAGCCGGGCAAACGCCCCTCGCAGCGGCGGGCGGCCTCGTCGTAGCTCAGCGGAAGGAACTCTTCGTTCCTCACTGGATTCCAAGGGAAGGAGTAGATCCGGTAGAACCCGAGGGCGTGGTCGATGCGGAACATGCCGAAGATCTCCGCCGTCTTCGAGATGCGGCGTCGCCACCAGTCGAAATCGCGCCGCTCCAGAACGTCCCAGCGGTAGAGCGGGATGCCCCAGTTCTGCCCCCATTTCTGGACGAACTCGTCGTCCTTGAAGAGCGTCTCGGGCGGGGCGCCCCCGTACCAGCCGAGGTCGAAAATCTCCAGGTCGGCCCAGACGTCGGCGCTGTAGAGGCTGACGCCGAAGGGGATGTCTCCCATCAGGGCGACTCCCTTCGAGGCGGCATGCTCGCTCAGCTCGGCCCATTGCGAAAAGGCGATCCACTGCACGTAGGCGTGGTAGCGCAGCTCCCGGTCGATCTCGGCGGGGCGGGTCTTCGCCTCCTCGGCGATCGCGGCGAGGGCGCGCCCCTTGTCCCGGTACTCCTCGCGCCACTCCTGCCAGACTTGGCTGCCGCCCTCCCGGTCCATCAGGAGTCGAAACAAGCAGTAGTCGTTCAGCCACATGGATTCGCGCTTGCAGAAGGCGTCGAAATCCGCCGCCCGCGTGTCAACCCTTCCCAAGATATTGTCGCAGAACGAGGCGTAGGCTTTTTCGAGCAATTCCCGCTTCAAAACCCGGACCTCGGCGTAGCGCACCGGCCCGGCGTTCAGTTCGGCCAAATCCCGACCTGCCAAGGTCTCCTCGAAGACCTCCGGGGAGAGGTCTTTCAGCCCCTCGGGAGTGCAGTCCAGCGTCATCGGTTCGATCGCCACCGAGCTGATCGCATTGTAGGGGCTGTAGTCGGGGCCTGTTTCGTTGATCGGCAGCACCTGCACGAATCCGAAACCGGTCTCCGCCGCGAACCCGACGAACTCACGGAGGGAGGCGGTGTCTCCGATGCCGAGATCCCGCTCTCCCCGGAGGGAGAACACCGGAACGAGGATGCCGGCCAGCCTGCGATTCATGCTCAGTCTCATTCCAATTCCCCGATCAGGGTCGCAGAAGGTAGCCGGGTTCGGTCCGAGCGCCACCACTTTCCCCCGGGCGGGAACGCAGCGCGATCGTTTTGGGGAAGCGCCTTTCTGCTCCCTTGCCGTCCGATCACGATGAATCGGCAGATCGTCATGAATCGGCGCCCGATGCACAAGTATGTCTAATTTAGGGTTGATTTCCTGGAATCAGCAAACTATGAAGGAAAGCCTATGAGGGTAGCCATCCTGCGATTTCATTTGGCCTTGGCGTTCGCGGCGCTGTTTTCGACCGCTTGTTTTGAAAAAGATGCCGAATCCGATGCCGAGGAGGCGGAGGTCAGTGCCTACCGCGAGGAGAGGGCGCAACGCGACGAGTTGCGCAAGCGTGTCTCCGAATTGCGGGCGGAGAAGAAGGACTTGGAAAAGAAGCTCAAGGAACTGGCAGGCTCCTTGAAAAAGGAGAACGAGATCCGTGCCAAAGAGTTGGAGCTGTCCACGGAGCTCGAGGCGGTCCGACGCTATTCGGGCGAGCTTGCGAGCTTGGAGCAGAGCCTCGATGCTTCCTTGGGGCATTGGCGCACGGCGACGAGGAACTCCTTCAAGGGGGTGCAGCTACCGGAGATCGTGACGGTGGGCGGGACGCGCTACGCCGACGTGACCATCAACGAAGTCACCGACGAGACCATCGTCATCGGGCACGAGAGGGGGGAGAGCACCGTTCCCATCCTCGATCTACCCGTCGGCTTGCGCAAGAACGTCATCCACGAGCCGACCGTGCTCGCCGAGAAGGGTCCCTGATGCGCGTTTTCAATCAAGATTCAGCAGAGCCCATTCTGCCCCCCTGCGTGAAGTGAAATGAAATTCGATCAATTCTTCTCCCTGAAACGGGTTGCGGTGTTTTCGGCCGCAGCATGGCTCTCGTCGCCCCTGTGCGCGACCGAGAAGCAAGTGGCCGACCTCGAGGCGGATATCGCCGCATTGAAGGAGAAGCTCGCGGAAACGGGATCGCTCGGCGACGAAATCGTCAAGTTGACCGCCAACATCGAATCCGCCGAAAAGGAGATCGCTGCGGCGAAAGCGGAAGCTTCGGCGAAAGAGACCGAGCTCGCCGGAAAGGAGTATCTTCTCGGGATTTATCAAGGGGCCTACCGGATCACGACGACGCTCGCTCCCGGCGAGAACCTCGGTGCGATGACGTTGAAGAACGGGGAGGGCGTCGATCCCAGCTCCTTCGTCAGCATCGGCAACGGTTCGGCTCTCGTGCAGACGGCGACGGGTTCGAGGTCCATTCCGCTGGGCATGCTGCCGGATTCCTTGGCCGGACGCATCTCGATGCCGCCGCCGGTCGAGCCCCTCTCCACCACCGTCGCTGCCGTGCGGGCGGGGAAGCCCGATTCGATCAAATCCACAGAGGAGAAATCCTCCTCGGAGGCGCCCCCCGCGCCGATAGCCGCCGCTCCTCCCGAAGCGAAGCCGAGCTCGGCTCCGGTCCCGGCGAACGACGCGGAATCGGTGCGGAAACGAAACAACGAACGACTCCTGGAGATCACCCATCTGAAGACGCGTTTTTCGGAGCTCTTCACCCAGAAGAAGATCGCCCGCCAAGAGAAGGCGGATGCCGAGAAGCGCTTCCGCGAAGCCAGGATCAAGCGTTCTCAGGCGGAGATCACCTCCACCATGAAGATGCACAACGACAAGATCAGCGCCATCGAGCAGGAGGAGGCGTCGATCCGCGCGAAGATCGCGACTCTGCAGGCGCAGATGGAGTGAGGCGACCGAAAGCGAGTCACTCCAGCCACTTCAGTTCGTCCAGTCTCGCCGAGACGTAGCCGAAGGCGAGCTGCGACTGGAGTTCGAGGGGGATGCGGTAGTTGTCGTCGCTGAACCAGAGGGAGGTCCGCCGCACTTTCTCGTAGGTCTTGATGCTCAGATCCGGGTTCACCTTGCCGATCTTGGCGTCGAGCTTGATGGCGGCGTAGGTCTTCCCCTTCACCTTGTGGGATTCCCGCCCGAGCACTTCGAAGGTTGCGATGTAGGGGCGGTTGAAGGGGGTCACCACCATGGTGATCACGTCGCCGTTCCGGAGCGGCTGGCTGCGCAGGTAGAAGGCGGAGGAGAGGACGTCCTGGCCGAAATCGAAGCGGAATCGCCCCGTGTTGGAGATGGTCCCGCTCTTCTTCTTCGAGGTCGTGGTGTAGATCTGCCGCTTCGTCTCGAAAACGATGTCGTAGCTGTTCTCCGCGCTCCGCTCCTTCTCGACGAGCTGGAAGGCGAGGGGGCGGAGGCTGTTCTGATCGACGATGGAGCGGGCCCGGAAGTCGTAGGGGTAGAGAAGGCGGGCGAAGCCGGTGCTCCGTCCTTCGGCGTCGCCGACGAAGCGGTCGGCGAGCTCGCGGCTTTTCACGACCGAGAGCTGGACCCTCCCGGCGTTGATGCGGTGGTTCCAGTCGAGCGTGTACTCCAGGGCGACGGGCCGGAGGTCGGCGTGCTTTCCGGGGGGCAGGCGCGTCACGTCCTTCATCCAGGCCGGAGGCCCTTCCAAGTCCTGCGCGGAAGCCGGAAGAACGGTCGAGAGAAAGACAAAAGCGGCTGCGGAGAACGCTTTCATGGGAACTCGCAAAGGCACGGAGGGGAAAACGCGAAGGGGAAATCTGGCCTCGACTTGTAACGAGCGTTGATATTCTGAAAATTCCAACCAATCATAGGCGAATGAACGCGGCTGGCAATCCAAAGGTTGGTATTCTTTCATCGTTTTTCGTTCATTCCGCAAGGGGGGGCGTGAAATTCGCGGCCCTTTCGGGGGGGCTGCTTGGCCTGCTGCTCTCCGCCTGCGGTCCCCCCGCCGAGGAGCGGGCCGAACCCGCCGTCGAGGAGGCGGCGGCACCGAGCCGGAGCGACTGGCCCCTGTTTCGCGGCGACGCGGAGATGCGCGGCTTCTCCGCCGAGACGATTCCGCCGCCCCTGGAGCTGGCCTGGTCCTACGAGCCCTCCGTGCCGGAGGGGAAGCGCCGCCCGCCCATCGAGGCGAGCCCCGTCGTCGCCGATGGACGGGTCTTCGTCGGCAGCCAGGACGGCAATTTCTACGCGATCGACCTGGAGACGGGCGAGCCGGCCTGGGTCTTCGAAGCGGACGGGCCCATCATCGCGCCGGCCGCCGCGCTGGGGGACCGGGTCTGCTTCGGCGACACCCACGGCGTGGTCTACGCCCTGGCCGTCGCCGACGGGGAGGAGCTGTGGCGCTTCGAGACCGGGGGCAAGATCGAGGGAGGGGTGAACGTCCTCGCCGAGGAGGACCGGCCGGCTCGCGTCTTCGTCGGCAGCCACGACTACTTCCTCTATTGTCTCGACTCCGCCACGGGCGAGGAACTGTGGAAGCAGGAAACCGGGAACTACGTCGTCTCCACCCCTTCCCTGGTGAGGAGCGGGGAGCGGATCGACCTGGTCTTCGGCGGATGCGACGGACTTCTCCACGTCCTGCCCGCCGACGGGGAAGGGGAGAGGCGCGAGATCGAGATCGGGGCCTACGTGGCCAACACCTCGGCGGTGCGCGACGGGATCTGCTACGTCGCCCACAACGGAGGCGAGATCGTCGCCATCGAGATCGCCTCGGGCGAGACGGCGTGGAGCGCGAAGACCGGGATCGAATACGTGGCCTCGCCCGCCGTCGACGAGGGCAGGCTCTACGCCGCCGGACCGGACAAGCGCCTCGTCGCCTACGACCGTGCCACCGGGGAGGAGATCTGGGCCTTCCTTTCGCGGAGGTCCCTGTCGAGCTCCCCCTTGGTCAGCGGCGGCGTCGTCTGGCAGGGGGGCATGGACGGACGGCTCTACGCGGTGGACGCCGAAACGGGCGGCGAATTGTGGAATTTCGAACTTGGAACGCAGATCAAGGCCTCTCCGGCGGCATCGCGCGGGACGCTCGTGGTTTGCGGCGTCGACGGGGCGGTGTATGCTTTCCGCAAGTGAGGCGTCTTCCCTCCGAGAACCTCGCCCCTCCGAAACCATGGCTTCCGTGTCCCGCCCCGCCCCGCCCGTCAGTCTCATCGACCAGCTGAAGGTGCCGCTCGACGCGAGCGCTTCCGAGCAGACCGAGGCGGGGAACTACTTCGTGGCGAACTACCCGCCCTTCTCCTTCTGGAAGCCGGAGCACAAGGAGTCCATCCACGACATCCTCAACTCGCCCCGTCCCGCCGACACGAATCTCGGGGTCTACTTCCACATTCCCTTCTGCCGGAAGCGTTGCCATTTCTGCTATTTCCGCGTCTACACCGACAAGAACGCCGCCGAGATCAACGCCTACCTCGATGCGGGCGTCCGGGAATTCGAGCGCTACTCCCGCACCTCCTACCTCGCCGGACGCAAGCCCCAGTTCGTCTACTTCGGCGGCGGCACCCCCAGCTATCTGTCCGTGCCGCAGCTCCGGAACCTGACCGACCGGATGAAGGACCTCTTCCCCTGGGACGAGGCGGAGGAGGTGGCCTTCGAGGCGGAGCCGGGGACGCTCACGGAGAAAAAGCTCGAGGCGCTCCGCGAGATCGGCGTGACCCGCCTCAGCCTCGGCATCGAGAGCTTCGACGACCACATCCTGGAGGTGAACGGCCGCGCCCACCGCTCCAAGGAGGCCTTCCGCGCCATCGGCTTCGCCAAGACCCTCGGATTCGAGCAGCTCAACATCGACCTCATCGCCGGGATGATGGACGAGACTCCGGAGAACTGGGAGCGCGGCGTGCGCACCGCCATCGAGCAGGAGCCCGACTGCGTCACCATCTACCAGATGGAGATCCCCTACAACACCACCATCTACAAGGAGATGAAGGAGTCGGGCCGGATCAGCGCGCCGGTGGCCGACTGGAGGACCAAGCGCGCCTGGGTGGACTGGGCCTTCGAGCAGTTCGAGGCGGCGGGCTACACCGTCAACAGCGCCTACACCGTGGTCAAGAACCCCGAGACGATCCGCTTCGTCTACCGCGACAGCCTCTGGGCCGGGGCCGACCTGCTCTCCGCCGGGGTCGCCAGCTTCGGCCACTTCGGCGGGATCCACTACCAGAACCAGGCCGACGTCGGGCCCTACATGACCGAGGTCGACGGCGGCGGACTGCCCATCTTTCGCGCCTACCCGACCAACCACGAGGAGCGCTTCGTCCGCGAGTTCATCCTCCAGCTCAAGCTCGGCCACACCGACCGGAGGTATTTCCGGGAAAAATACGGCGAGGATCCCGTGGACCATTTCCCGGAGCGCCTCGGCGAACTCGTCCGGCAGGGCTGGTTCCGGATCGAGGGCGACGGGATCTTCGTCAGCCGCGAGGGCCTTCTCCAGATCGACCGTCTTCTCCATGGCTTCTTCCTTCCGCAGCACCGCGATGCACGCTACACCTGAGAAGGGGGCCGGATCGGCGCTCTCCGAGGCGCTGAGCTGGCTTCTCCCCTTCCATTACTTCTACGAGAAGGCCGGAGAGGAGCTGCCCGACTTCCGCTTCCTGAGCGGGGAGGAGGTGCCCTATCCCTACCGCTCCCTCCTCGTCCACACCAACGACATGACGCCGACCCTGGCGGCCTTCCATCATTCACGGCTCTATCTGGAGACCCACGCGCGCGAGGCCACCGAGGCCTTTCTGATGCGCCTCGTCACCCTCCACTCCAAGGCCAGCGACGCCCCGGTCGAATACGGCGCCATCGCCATCCAGCTCGGCGGATTGCCGCCGGAGGCCGCCGCGGAGATCGTGGAGGGGCGCAAGCCCCTCGGCGCCGTGCTGGGGGAGAGGGGGATCGAGCACGTCGGGGCGCCGCTGGTCTACTTCGCCGTGCCCGCCGACGAGCGGATCGCCAAGGCCTTGGGGCAGCGGCCCGGCGAGATCCTCTACGGACGCTGCAACCAGCTCCTCGACCGCGACGGCATGGTCTTCGCCGACATCGTCGAGATCCTGCCCCGCAGCAACGAATCGGAGCAGTGGGTGAGGAATGGTTCGGAGTAGTGCGGCTGCTCCCTCTCTCCCTCCGCGTCCGGCGAGCCGGGAGTAGGCGGACGCACAGGACATGCACCCCGTCGCCATCAGCCTCCTGCTCCTCGCGGCTGCCGCTTCCGGACTGGGCCGGGAAGCGCCTCCGTCCGAACCTCCTCCCATCAAGGCCCTTCTCGTCGTCGGCGGCTGCTCCCACGACTACGCGACCCGCCGGGAGATCCTCGTGCGCGGCATCCGCGAGCGGATCGCCCGGCCCATCGAATGGACGTCCCGGCTCCAAGGCGAAGGCGAGGGAGACGCCCGCATTCCCCTCTTCGAATCCTCCGAATGGGCACAGGGCTACGACATCGTCGTCCACGACCATTGCTTTCCCCGCGTCGCGGACCCCGCCTACATCGACCGCGCCCTCGCGCCGCACCGCGCCGGGCTTCCCGCCGTGCTCCTCCACGGCACGATGATGTCCTTTCGCGACAGCGAACCCTGGCACGACTTCACCGGCGGCCGGGTCCGCTCCCACGAGCGCGAGCGCCCCGTCCTCGTCGAACCTGCGGCGGGCGACCATCCCCTCCTCGAGGGCTTCGACCCTTGGACGGTTTCCCGCGAGGAGCTCTACCGGATCGAATGCCTCCAATCCGATGCCGCGATCCTCGCCTCGGCCGCCGATCCCTCCGGAAAGCGCCACCCCGTGGCCTGGACACGACTCCAGGGCCCCGCCCGGACCCGGGTCTTCGCCACCACGCTCGGCAACGCCACCGCCACGCTTGCGGATCCCCGCTATCTGGATTTCGTCGCCCGCGGTTTTCTCTGGGCGCTGGGCGAGGACACGGCGGAGGCCTTCCGCAGCGTCCCGCCGGGCGAGTCCCTGGCCGGTCTGGAGCTGCCGCCCTTGTCTTCGGAGCCGCCGCCGCTCCGGCTAGGGAGCAATCCCGCCTGGCGCGGCGAGGCCGAGGCCTTCTCCTGGGAAAGCGGGCCGGACTACGCGGCGGCCGATGCCGCCCTCGCCGTGGATGGCGATCCCGCCACCGCTTGGATTGCCCCCGGACCGGGCGTCTGGCGGGTGAAGCTGCGCGAATCCAGCGAGCTCGCCGCCGCGGCGATCGATTGGCAGGGGCGTCCGCCCGAGGAAGCCCTTCTCGAATCTTCCGAGGATGGCTGGTCCTGGCAGCGCCTCGCCACCCTCCGGCCCGCCGGGGCGGAGGCGACGACGCTGGTGCATTTCGATCCCGTATCCGCCAGCCACCTGCGGATTTCCGTCCCGAAGGGAGCAGAGTTCGCCTTGGCCGAATTCGCCGTCTACCCGAACGCGGAGGCCGTTCCCGCCGCCGTCCGGCTGCTCGATCCATCGCCGCCCCGCCTGCGCAGGGCGGGGCAAGACGGTCTCTCCGCCCGAATCCATCTCGCCGAAGGTTGGCGCGTGGGGGCCCGGGTCGATCTGGGCGTCGGGGGGCAGGTCGGACAGATCGTTCCGACCGCTTCCGGCGGCGTCTTCCTGTCGGTCTTCCCGGCGTCGGCGGCGGAGGGGAGCGGCGAGGGCGTCGTTCTGCGGGCTTCGCCCGATCCCGACGGCGCCCTCGTGGTTTCGGACTACTTGAGCGGACTCCCTCCCGGCGGGCAGATCGCCTGGGACGGCGAATGGCTGCTGACCCTGTCGGGCGCACGGCTCGACCCGGTCCGGCGCGCCCTCGGCCCCGGCCCGGCCGACGAGCGGGGTCGTCGGGCGAGCGTCTACTCGCTGCCGCCCGACGGGACCCCGGAGGGCTTCGCCTTGAGGCGCTTGCGCGTCGGCGGGGACGGATGGCTCCACGCCGAGGCCACCGCCGCCCGCGCGGGACGGGTCCTCGACGCCGAAGGGCGGGCGGTCCAGGTGCCGCGATCGGGCTTGGCCCGCTTCCGGCGCGACGGTCGCGGGCTCGAGATCGAGTCGGCCGATCGGTTGCCTTCGCCCGGGGGGCTGCCGGATTTCGGACGGGTCGAAGGACGGGCCGTTGCGGAATCCGACGGCGAGCGCGTTTGGATCGCGGCGGAGGAGGGGGGAGGGCTTCGCGTCCTCTGCCTCGTCCGCGAGGGCGACGCCCTGGTGCCGGGACCGCTCTGGGACGAGATTCCCTCCTCCGAACTCGCCGAATGGATCGCCGGGGCGGAACTGCCCTCGCATCGGCGCGAGGCGGCGCTCGAAGTGCTCCGCCGCAAGCGCGATCCCGCCGCAGCGCTCGAGGCCCTTCTTTCCGCCGCTCCGCCCGGCGCGGCGGAGGCACTCGCCGCTGTCGCCTCCGGCCTGCCGCGGAGCGACGCGCTCGATTGGCTCCTGCGCCTCTCGGGGCTCGCCGATCCCGCGTTCCAGGCCGCCGCCTTCCGGGCTCTCGGCAGCCACCCCGACGCCACGGACCATCCCGCCTTCGCCGCGATCGGACGGACGACCGAGCCCGAGGTCTCCGCCGCCCTGTTCGACGCGCTGCGGCGGAGCCGTTCGGACTTCCCCGGCCTGGAGGATCTGGCGCTCGCCCTCGCTTCCCACGGCGACCCCGTCCTTTCCCAAGCCGCGCTCGGATTCCTGGCGGACCGGGAGGCTGCGGACAGCGCTTTCGCGGCCTTGGACCACGACGGTCGCCGCGAGCAATGGGCCGGCGCCTTCGCCCTGCTCGGCTCGCTCCATCGGCACGAGGTCGTGGAGGGATTGACCGCCCGGATCCGCCGCACCGACGACCCCGAGCGGCGCCGCCTCGGCCTGGAGGCGCTCTGTCGGCTGCATCGGATCGACGGGCGCGAGACTTGGTCGGGAAGCGCGGCCATCGGCTCCTTCCTCGCCGAAGCCTTCGGCAACCACCGCGTGGACCATGCCGCCCTGCTGACCGCGATGGACGAGGCCGGGATTTCTCCCCCCGGTGCGGAGGTCCTCGTCCGGCTGGCCCGCGAGAGTCTCTCCTTCGACGCCTTTGCCATTGCCGCGCTGCTCGGGGAGGAGAGCTCTCCGTCGCCCGAAACGCTCGAATGGCTCGGCGAGGTGGTCGGCGATCCGAGCCGCGACGGCGACCTGCGCCTGCGGGCGCTCGCCTTGCTCGTGCAGCACGCTCCGTCCGGCGAATACCGGCGTCGTTTTCAGGAGACGGCGCATCGCGATTCCATCCCTGCGCTGTCGGATGCTTCCACCTCCCTCGTGCGGGAGCGCTGGCTGGCGCGCCGGGACCATGGCGGGCATCTCGAGTGGCTGCGCGAGCAGGCTGTCGCCGTCCGCGGCGAAGCGTACCGCCGTCTCGCCGAGGAGACTCTGGCAGGCTTGGGCGAGCGTCCTCCGTCCTCCGCCGCAGCGTCCGGCGAGCCCCTTGGCGGGCGGGAGCTCTTCCAGTCGCTCGCCTGCAACGCCTGCCACAATCTGCACGGCGAGGGGCCTGTCCGGGGTCCCGACCTCTATTCTGCCGCCCGCTCTCTCTCCGACGAGGAATTGGCCGAGGCTCTCCTGCATCCCGGGCGTCGCGTCGCGCCCGGCTTCGAAGCCCGTCGCTTCGAGCGAACGGACGGACGCCAGTTCGTCGGCCGGGTCGAGGAGCGGAGCCCCTCCTCCGTCCTTCTCGCCGACCGGGCCGGCAACCTCCTGGAGCTGCCGACCGCCGAAATCGTCCGCGAGTGGCCGGGGAGCGAAGCCAAGCCCGGCTGCGAAGCGGCAGCGGGCCTTTCGGAGGCCGAGTTCGAGACGCTGCTCGCTTTTCTCCGCTCTTTGGGAGATTCTTGAGGCCCAAGCACTCCGCGATGGATCCACTTCGCAGATGAAAGCGGCGTTCCTCAGGCTCGGTCTCGTTCTCCTCGCGTCGGGGGGATGGGGGTGTTCGGTATCCCGGCCCGACCCGCCGGTGGCGGGAGAGGGGCTCGCCGCCTACTACCGCCGCGTCGCCGGGGTGGAGCGGACTCCCGTCTCCCGTCCCCGCTTCGCCGACGGCGGCACGGCGATCCGGGCGACGATGCTCGATCTCGTGGCGGACGCGCGGGACCACATCCTGCTCGACAGCTTTCTCCTCACCGATGGCCCCCTCAGCCGCGAGATTCTCGACGCCCTCGCCGAAAAGGCGGCGGAGGGCGTGACGGTTCACGTCATCGGCGACGCCGCCTCGCGATTCGTGATGGAGCCGGAGGCCTTCGAATACCTGGAGTCGCGGGGCGTCGCCACGGCGGAGTTCAATCCCATCAAGGGCTGGCGTTTTTTCGCCCCGCCCGTGCTGCTGGAGCGCGACCACCGCAAGTTCTGGGTCGTCGACGGGCGCCACGTCCTCTTCGGCGGGGCGAACCTCAGCGAGTCGAGCCTGATTCCCGCAGAGCGAGGCGGCAACCGCGATCTCATGGTGCGAGTGGACTCGCCGGAGGCCGCCGCCATCTTGACCCGCTCCTTCGTGGAGACCTGGCGCGAGAGCGAAAGCGCCGCCGAGATCGACGAGGCTGGCTTCGCGCGCCCCGTCGCGTCGGCGTCGCGGGGCCAGACCGGCTACTGGTTCTTCGATCAAAACGAGGTCCGGGCCGATCCTTCTCCGACCGCGGCGATGATGGAGGGGCTCTACGCCTCCGCGCGGGAGTCCGTCTGGCTGATCGAACCCTACGCCTTCACCAATCCCGGCATCCTCGCGGGAATCCGCTCGATGGCGCGGCGGGGCGTCGAGGTGAACCTGGTGCTCTCCTCGCAGGTGAGGGCCCCGCGCTTCCGCTACGCTTCCTACTACGGCATCCTCGACCTGCTCGAGGCCGGCGCCCGGGTGTGGATCTTCGATTCGGAGATCAGCCCGTTGCACTACAAGTGTGCCCTCGTCGACGACCGTCTCGCCTACGTGGGCTCGGCGAATCTGAACTACCGATCTTTCCGGCTCTCGCGCGAGCTCAACGCCGTGCTCGACGACCCCGCCGGCGTGGCGGAGGTGAGAAAGGTGGTCGATTCCGTGAGACGGGGCAGCCGCGAGGTGGGCGAGGACGAAGCGCGCCGCTATCGCGGCCTGCCCTTCGCCCTGTGGTGGCTGGTCATGCAGACGGCGGGGTAGGGGAGGGGCTTCGCGGGGGGAGGGCGTCGTTCATTTCAGGCCGAGCACCTTGCGCAGCGTCGGCTCCAAGGCGTCGGCCTGGCGCATGAAGCCAAGGTCGCTGGGATGCGAGCCGTCGGTGGCCCCCTCGGTGTCGTCGCCGAGCAGCGGATCGCCTTCGACGTAGTGGAGGCCCTTCACGTCGGCGGCAACGAGGGCGTCGAAGGCCCGCACCAGGGCGGCGCGGCTGCCCGCGTGGCGCTCGCGCTTCGACTTCATGATCCAACTGTTCGTGTAGGTGCGGTCCTCGACGAGAACGACGGGCGTCTCCGGTCTCGCTTCGCGGAGCTGCCGCACCAAGGCTTCGGCCCGTTCCTCGACCTCCGCCTCGACCATGTTCGGCAGGCAGTCGATCACGTAGGCCGCCGCGTCGATCTCGGCGAGCAAGGCGCCGACCTCGGGTTCCATCTTGCCGTTGCCGGAAAAGCCGAGATTGATCACGGGCCGGTCGAGGCGGCGCCCGAGGATCGCGGGATGCGGCATCCCCGGTCGCGAGGCCGAGGCCCCATGGGTGATCGAGGTGCCGTAGAAGACGATGGGCTTTTCCTTGCGCGGAGCGACGGGCTGGAAGGTCGTTCCCCGCGGCACGCCGACCTCGATCTTGACGGTCGAGTTGTATAGC
>CAYMMC010000002.1:0-8160 GCA_964391125.1 uncultured Akkermansia sp. | reverse complement strand
CCAGGTGCGGAGGCCGGGATCGATTCCCGTCACGGTATGGGTCGTCTCGGTCGCCTTGGGACGCGAGACCTCGACCCATTTCCAGGTCCCCTCGTCGAGGGCGTAGAGATCGACCCCGCTGACGCCCGTGGCCGGCATGTGGGGAAAGGCGAGATTGGACCCGCCGACCGTGTGGCGGAGATGGAGCGTGGTGGCGTCGGTGTTGAAGCGGAAGGAGAGCCCCGCGCTGTGGCGGGAAAGGTTCCACACCGGGGGGCGCACCGTTCCTTCGGCCTTGGCGGGGAGGCGGTCGTAGCGGGATTTGAGCTCCGTCTCGGCCCATCCCTGCCCCTCCACGCCCCAGTTCGACACGTCGTACCAGATCGTCTCCGCCTCCTCGGCGGAAACAATCCCGGATAGGAGGAGAGCAGCGAGGAGAAGGGCGCAGCGGAGTGGGGGACGCTTCATCACAAGGGGCAATGGAGCGAAGGAGGGGAGGGAGTCAATCGGAATCGGGGGCTTCCGCTTGCAGGCCAACCCCATGCCCTCGCCGGGCTTGGGGGCACTCACCATCCCGCAGGATGGGAGGGACGGTCCTTTTCCGTCTCGAGGGCCTCGCCCCGCGTCCTGCCGGACCGATCCTTTGGCTGGCTGAGGTCGGGAGCCCGCGACGGCGGAATGAGGGGCTTGCCTGATCGGGCCGCTCCGGGCTATAAGAGGATTCGCTTGCATCCTCCCGACCCGCCGGGCACCGGAGATCGGCGCAAACCCAGCACGCCCCCTTCATGCCCCCGCTATTTCTCTTCCGCTTCCGTTCGCTCGCGTTTCTTTCGCTCTGGTTTGCCGTGCTGTCGCCGCCCTGCGGGGCCGCCGAGGCGGTGACCGATCCGAGGCTCCGCGCGGCGGCGCTGGAGTTCGGGATCACGCCGCAGGCGGGCGGTCCGACGGTGGGCAAGACGGGGGCGCTGGTCCGCAATGTGGCGGGTCCGCTGACCACGACGCTGACTCTGTTGGAGGACGGGGAGGAGCGCCTCTGTCTGGTCACGACGCATTTCAACACGCCGAAGGCCTACAATGTCAGTCCGCTGTTCCGCCGAGCGGTGGCGGAGGAGCTGGACCTGCCGGTCTCGCGGGTGCTGCTCTTCGTCTCGCACAACCACACCGACATGAAGATGGCGGAGAATCAGGTGGAGGCCTACGGCGTGCTCTCCCTGCCGCCGGAGGAGGTGCCAGAACCGAGGCTGCTGGCCGTCGGCGAGGAGATGCTGGCCCAACTGCGCGCCCACGCGAAGCGGCTGCCCGGCCTGTTGGAGCCGGTCACGGTGTGGTGGGCCGAGGGCGAGGAAGGGCGCATCACCTACCACCGCAAGGGCCGCCGCGCCGACGGGTCGTCTTTTCTGATGCGAGAGGAGGACCGCGACCGGATGGGGGCGGACTACAACGGCGACATCGACCGGCAGGCGCCCATCGTGGTGCTCCAGAACAAGGACGGCGAAGTGGTCACGGCCCTGGTGCAGTTCACGGGGCATCCGGTGACTTGCTATCATCCGGAGAAGCCGGTCGTCTTCGGCGATTGGCCCCAGGTGGCCTGCAATCTGGTGGGGGCGCATTTCTCGCCCTCGCGTCCGGTGCCGATGAGTTTCCTCCAGGGCTGCGCCGGCGATGTGAATTCGAAGGGGATGTTCCGCGGCGGGGTCGAGCTGTCGAAGCAATACGGGCGGATGCTGGCGGACAGCTACATCGAGGCGCTCGCGGAGCTGCGTCCCTCGGCCCGCGACGGTTTCGACTACGCGGTGGAGCGGGTGGAGATCCCGCTCGCGCCGCTGCCGTCCGTGGCGGCACTGGAGGCGGAGATCGCGGAGATGGAGGATTTCATCCGCCGCGCCACCGCCGGGGACGAGGACACGCTGCGCTGCGCGGGCTTGAACTTTCCCCGCGAACTGACTCCGGCCTATCGCGGGAAGCTGATCGAGGGGGTGCTGCCCTGGAGCCGCTGGGCGCTGGCGCAACACCGCGAGGGAAAGGCGGAGGACGTGGCGAAGCATCTCGGGGTCGAGATCTATGTGCTGCGCCTCGGCGACGTGGGCTTGGTCGGGATGCCTTTCGAGCCATTTCAGGGCATCGGTCGCCAGATCCGCGCCGGGTCGCCCCTGCCGCTGACGATCCCCTGCGGCTATGTCAACACTTCCTACGGCTACCTCACCGACGGGCCGAACACCGGCGACGGCGAATACATGAGTGCGCACTATCGCTACAGCAAATACCGCCCGCCCTACGCCAAGCCCGCCGGGGACGTGATTGCGATGGAGGGCGTCGCCACCCTCAAACGCTTCGCCGGACATGGAAACAGCGAGTGAACCCCTCTACGAGATCGGAGAGCACGCCCGGGTCGATCCCGGGGTGATCCTGGGATACCGCTATCCGGGTGACCGGGAACCGACGCGGATCGGCGACCACGCCATCGTCCGGAGTGGTTCGGTGATCTACACCGACACGGTCGTCGGGCATCGCTTCCAATGCGGTCATCAGGTGGTGATCCGCGCCGAGACGAGTATCGGCGACCGCTGTGTGGTGCATCATCACTGCGTCCTGGAGGGTCGTATCCGCATCGGTTTCGGGGTGAAGATCATGGCGGGGGTCTATCTCCCCAGCACCACGGTGATCGGCGACCTGGTCTTCATCGGGCCGGGCACCACCTTCCTCAACGCCAAGTACCCGATGCGGCAAGCGGGCGTGGAGGGCGCACGGGTGGAGGACGGCGCGTGCATCGGCGGGGGCGTCACGGTCTGTCCGGGCGTCACCATCGGGCGCGGCGCCTTCGTCGGCGCGGGCGCTCTGGTGAACAAGGACGTGCCGCCCGGCGTGCTCGCCTGCGGCGTGCCGGTGGAGTTTCGCCCCATGCCGGAAGCCCTCGCCGGCGGCAATCTGCCGGAGCTGCTGCTGCCCCAGACCGATCTGTGGGGCGCGCACGAGGACGAGAGCTGGAGGGAGCATCATTGACCGCCCAATGGGGCCGCTGCGCTCTTCGGAAGGACTTTGGAGTGCTTTCCCGCGGGGAGAGAGGTCCGGGGCCTCCGTGCGCCGAAAACGGTTGGAGATCTCGCGTTAATCCGTCCTTGTCCTTGATTGGCTTTGCTTTGACAGGGCGGCGGGTTGGGGCACCTTTCCAGCTGTTCAGAACTGCGGTCCCCGAGCCGACGTTCGGCCATCGCCGAATTCCGCTGGGAAAGGCGTCCGAAAGGTCGCGCCCGCCGTAGTTTTTTATTCCATCCATCCGATAGTCATGAAACACACTCTCCTCACCGCCTCCGCCTTGGCCCTGTTGGCCGGTTCGTCGGCTTCCGGCGAAACGATCGTGAACCGGGCCGCGCTCGGGATGTTCCAACCTCTCCTCGAGGTCGCCGAGAATCCCGCCAACCCATTGACTCCGGAGAAGATCGAACTGGGCCGGATGCTCTTCTACGAGACCCGACTTTCCGAAAACCGGACCATCTCCTGCAACACCTGCCACGACCTCGCCGACTACGGCGACGACGGACGGCCCGTCTCGACCGGCATCCACGGCCAGGTCGGCGGTCGTTCCGCCCCGACGGTCTACAACGCCGCGATCCACATCTCGCAGTTCTGGGATGGCCGCGCGGCGGACGTCGAGGAGCAGGCCGCCGGCCCGGTGACCAACCTGATCGAAATGGGGATGCCCAGCGCCGAGTACGCCGTCGAGGTCCTCAAGTCCATCCCCGGATACGTCGAGGCCTTCGCCAAGGCCTTTCCCGAGGACGAGGATCCCGTCAGCTTCGACAACATGGGGAGGGCCATCGGCGCCTTCGAGCGAAAGCTGCTCACTCCCTCGCCTTTCGACGAGTTCCTCAAGGGCGACGAATCCGCCCTGACCGACGCCGAGAAGCACGGCCTGAACCTCTTCATCACGACCGGCTGCACCGTCTGCCACAACGGGATGGGAGTGGGGGGCCATCTCTACCAGAAGCTTGGACTGGTGAAGGAGTGGCCGACCGAAGATCTGGGCCGCTACGAGGCCACCCAGGTGGAGACCGACAAGTATTTCTTCAAGGTCCCCAGCCTTCGGAACATCACCGAGACGGGCCCGTATCTGCACGACGGTTCGATCGAGAGCCTCGAGGGGATCGTCGCGAAGATGGCCGAGTATCAGCTTGGACGGACCCTTTCCGACGAGGATGTGAAGTCCATCGTCGTCTTTCTGGGATCGCTCAAGGGGCGCATCGACGAGGACTACATCCGAGTGCCCGAGCTGCCGGACGACGGTCCGAACACCCCTACTCCCACGGCGGCGGGTTCCTGATCGGCTCCTTGCGACAGATCTTCCTCGAAAAGCCCGGTCGCTGGACCGGGCTTTTTTATGGATCGCTTGGGCCGGATCGGCCATCGTGCCAGGGTGCAGGCAAGGTGGACTGCGGCGCCAAGCGCGTTGCACCCGCTGGCGGGAATTGTAGATAAGGTCGAGGCCATTGGCCTCGGTCGAGCGTCGTGGGGACGCGCGTTGCCCGATGGCGAAGGCCGCGGACCGGGTTCAGATTCCCGAGAAGATCAACCACCAGATCAGGGCGCAGGCGAGGCAGAAGAGAAAGAGGAAATGGATCCCGTTCTTGCTGCGCTCCGCGTGGTAGCGGCGCCGTTCGGCGTGGGAGAGGGCGGGCTTGCGGCGGTTGCTGCGGAGGCTCTCGCGGTCGGGAGGGGGCAGGATGCCTTCGCGCTTCATCCGCTCGCGGTAGGTCCGGGCGGCGGTCTTTTTCTCGATGAAGTTCTCGAGGGCGCCGATCTGGGCGTTGAGCTGGTAGACCTGCCCGACGATGTCGCTGGATTTCGCCGATTTTTTCGGCTTGGCCGACTTCAATTCGGGAAGATCCCAGGCGTCGACCGTCCTCTTCGGGCGCGAGGGGCGGCGGCGGCGGTTCTTCGGCTGGCGGGAGAAGAGGCTCATGTCTGTAAGTGGAAAAGACGGGGGATCGCCGGCGAAGCTGAGTTGCTTCGTTCCGGCGGAGGTTCCGCGGGCGGAGGCTCAGAAGAAGAGAAATCCGATGAGGCCGACGACGGCGAAGCCGACGAGGGGCAGCGAGAAGGCGAAACCGCTCTTGAGCCAGTAGAGGAAATCGCCGCGTCCGGCAGTCGCGGCGCCCGCCCCGGGAAGGGGGAAGGGCGCGATCTTCCCTCCGAACAGGCCGCCCTTCTTGCCGACGGCCTCGACCATGGGGAGGATGTCGTCGATCTCGTCCTCGGCGGCTTCGATGTGGCTGAGAGCGCGGGCGAGCTCGGCCTTGCGGTCGGCCCGGCTCCACATTTCGGGGCGCAGGGCGTCGATGCTGGCGAGATGGCTTTCGAGCCGCTCGTGGGCGGCGGCGCACTCCTCGGCCCGTCGCCGGGCTTCGGCGGCCTCGCGATCAAGGATGCCGAGACAGCGGCTCAGCTCCTCGCGGACTTCCGCGCGGCCAGACTTGAAGAGCTGCTCCTGCTTGGTCAGCTCCTCGAGCTCGGCGGCCTGGCGCTTGATTTGCTCCTCCTGTTGGCGCAGCTCGCGCAGCTTGTCCTGGGCCGCCTGGTATTCGTCGTCGAGATCGTCGCTGTAGGGCGTGACGGGCCGGAACTGCAAGGGATCGAACTGGAGGTCGATATCCCGACCGGCGTGATCTTCGTCGAAGGAGAAAGACTTGAGTTCGGCTGCTGCGGACATGGCTGGAGGCAATCTTTTGTTAATTAACCTCTATTAGTATTATGAATTGATTGGAATTTCCAGTCTTTTCAGCTTTTTTTGTGAAAAAAACAAAGGAATCACCGTGACGGACGAAGTGAGCAGCAGCAGAGCGACCAGGCCGATCTGGCGCGAGGGCTCGCGATACCAGTGCGGATCGACGGAGTTGGTGCGGAAGACGTCCCATCGCAGCCAGGCGAGGAGCAGAACGAAGACGAGGATGTAGAGGAAGCTGGCGACGAGGCAGAGCGTGCCGCCGAAGCCGCTCACGATCTTGGCGGCGTTGGATTCGCGGAGGTTGGGAAAGAGGACGCCGAGACCGACGGCGAGACCGTTCAGCCCCGAGGCGAGCAGGGCGATGGCTGCGGCGAAGAAGGTGGTGTCGGCGACGCCGAGGCGGAGGTTGTAGCCCCCGATGCAGAGGATGCCGACCACGACGAGGCCGCTGCAGAGGCTACTGGTGACGAATTTTTGGACGACGATGCCGGGGAGGCGCAGCGGCGACATGGCGAGGATCCAGAGGCGCCGTCCTTCGAGGCTGAACTGGGGAAAGACGAAGCGGGTCGTCAGGGTGGAGAGGGCGAGGGCGCAGACGGAGAGGTTGAGAAAGGCGACGAGGTAGAGGTCGCGCGGATGGTCGATGTCGCCGTTCATCTTCCGCAGTCCGCTGGCGTAGAGGGCGAGCAGACCGAAGACGAGGGCGAACTGACCCCATTGGGCAGGCTCCCGGATGAAGGTGAGGAAGTCCTTTCTCGATATCGCGGCGAGGGGGCGCCCGATGAGCCCGGACAGGAGCGGGGGCGGGGGATAGGCCCGGCGGAGCCGCTCCGGCTCGCCCTCGAGCGTTTTCCCGCGGCGCAGCGCCGCCTGCGCGGCATGCTGCTGGGAGAGGTTCCAGGAGCGGTAGAACCACCGGTCTCCCGCGCGGACGAGGAGGAGGCCGGCGAACAGCGCGTGGCTGAGCAGCAGGGTGGGGTAGAGAAGCGGCCTTTCGGGCGGGAAGGGGCGGGTCCAGCCGACGACCGAGCCGGCGATCCAGGTGCTGGGCAAGGCGCGGTTCGCCGCGACGCCGGTGTGGTGGAGGACGCGCTGGAAGGTGAGGGCCGCGCTCAGCCCGCTGTCCTGCGCGACGCGGCGGTCCTCCATGCCGGCGCGAAGGGCGGAGGCGCCGAGGAGGAGGACGACCGCGACGAGGGCGGCGGCGATCTGGCGGCGGCTCAGCCAGCGCACTGCGGCCAGCAGGATCAGGGCCCCGAGCGCACCGGCGAGGACTAGGAAGAGGGCGAAGACGGCGGCGGTCTTCAGGAAGAACCCCGGTCCGACGCCGCGCATCCCGGCGAAGGCGAGCAGGAAGGGCGCGAGGATGAAGGCCAGCCCCCAGCTCGCGAAGGAGGCGGACTCGAAGCATTTCCAGAGAAAGAGGGCGCGGTGCGATACGGGCAGGGCGAGGAGCCAGCGGGTGTCGCGCCCGCGGTAGAGGGAGATGTAGGCCGTCACCGCCACGGAAAAGACCAGCATCAGGAAGAGGCAGAGGAACAGCACGTGGACGAGCCGGTCGCCGAGGAGGCCGCCGGCCCCCGGGATCGCCGCGACGTAGCCGAGCCCTTCGCGGAAGAGCCAGTAGGCGGCCAGCATGTAGCCGAGCAGGAAGCAAGCGACCATGGCGGTCATCAGGCGCGACCGGCCCGCCGCCGCCGCCGTTTTCGCCCGCATCATCCGCCAGTGGACCCGGAGCAGGAGCAGCCATTGCGAGAAAGTGGACATGTGGGGAAGGCTGCGAGTTTTTAAAAAGTTCAGTTTTCAGTGGGCGAGCGGGCGGCGGCAATTTTCCTCTTTGGAAATTGGATTTTATCTCTAAGATGCCGGCCATGGCAAGCATCGGCACCCCATTCACCGCCGGCGCGACCCGCGCGATGCTCTGTGGCTCTGGCGAACTCGGCAAGGAGGTCGCCATCGAGCTGCAGCGCTACGGCGTCGAGGTCGTGGCGGTCGACAGCTACGCGAACGCCCCCGCGATGCAGGTGGCGGACCGCTCCCACGTCGTTCCCATGCTCGACGGCGCCGCCCTCCGCGCGGTCGTCGAGCGGGAGCGCCCCCATCTCGTCATCCCCGAAGTCGAGGCCATCGCCACCGAGGTTCTCGCCGCGATCGAGACGGAAGGGTTGGCCACCGTCATTCCCACGGCGCGGGCCGCGCACCTGACCCTGAGCCGCGAAGGCATCCGCCGTCTCGCCGCCGAGGAATTGGGGCTGAAAACCTCCCCCTACCGCTTCGCCGCCGACGAGGCGGAATATCTCGCCGCCGTCGCGGAGATCGGCCTGCCCTGCGTGGTCAAGCCGATCATGAGCTCTTCGGGCAAGGGGCAGAGCACGGTGACGCGCGAGGAGGAGATCCGGCCGGCCTGGGACTACGCCCAGAAAGGAGGGCGCGCCGGAACGGGCAGAGTGATCGTCGAGGGC
>CAYMMC010000001.1:23182-27414 GCA_964391125.1 uncultured Akkermansia sp. | reverse complement strand
CGATGCCCTCCAGGGTCCACAGGGCGTGGACGCGGCTGATCGGGGTCTCGCCGTCCCTAGCCACGGCGCGCACCGCGTCGGCCACGGCGGGGTCCGCCGCCTCGACCAGGCTGCGCTGGGCCCGCTCGCGCCACCACGAGTTGGGATGCTCCAGCAGAGGGACCCATCCCGCCAGCTCGACGGGCGGCGTCGGCGCGTCGCCGTCCGGCGCCGTCCCTGCGGCGACAACCCGGTAGATGCGGCCGAGATGGAGGCCCTTGTCCAGATCCCGGTCCACGATCTGCTGGCGCAGGTAGCTCGTCAGGGAAATGCGGTGCTGCAGGATGCCCCTGTAGAAATCGACCACGTAGAGCGAGCCGTCCGGACCCGTCGCGACGTTGACGGGGCGGAAGCGCTCGTCCGTCGAGGCGATGAACTCGGATTCCTCGTAGGCGTTGCGGCTCTTCACCGTGCCTCCCTCGCCCTCGATCCGGAGCCGGCTGCGGCGCACCAGATGGGCGGCCGGCTCGGGCATGAAGTAGTCGCCCCGCAGTCGGGGCAGGCGGTCGCCCCCGTAGATGCCCTGCCCGCCGGCGGCGGTGAAGGCCTTGAGACGGCCGTCGCGGAGCATTTCGGGGCGGTAGCCGCGGTTGATGCCCGGATTCACCCGGATCGGCCAGACCAGCTGGTCCTCCGCCGCGTTCACGTTCGTTCCCGCCAGCGAGGGATAGTGCGTCTGCCGCGCCAGATACTTCGAGTCGATCACGTCCACGCGGATGTGGTCGCTGTTCGAGCCGTAGTAGAGCCGGCCGTAGGCGTCCTGGGCGAGCCCCCATTGCCCCCGGAAGCTCGTCGCCCCCACCTCCCACTTGCCTTCGCGGTAGCGGAACTTCCGCGTGTAGGCGGCGCTGTAGATCCAGTTGTCGAATCCCCAGAGCAGGCTGTTCGGGGCTCGCTCGGGATTGGCCAGATGGGGGCGTTCCGGGTCCACCTTGACTCCGTAGTCGATCGCCAGCACCTCCTTCTGGTCCGCCTTGCCATCTCCGTCGGTGTCGCGGTGGAAGGCCAGCTCCGGCGGCGCGCCCACCAGCAGCCCGTCCGCCACCCGGAGCAGGGCGCGGGGCATCACGAGCCCGTCGATGAAGACCGTGGAATGCTCGTAGTGCCCGTCCCCGTCGCGGTCCTCCAGGCGCACGATGCGGCCGTTCGGCTCGTCCTCGCCGCGCCCGTCCAGGTCCGGCATGTAGCCGCGCATCTCCGCGACCCACATCGAGCCGTCCGGATCGAAGGTCACCGCCACCGGCTCCTGCACCCGGGGCTCCGAGGCCGCCAGCTCGAGGCGGTAGCCCTCGGCCACGGTGAAGGTCTTCATCGCCTCCTCGGGCGACAGCACCGGAGCGGGCGGGATCTGCTCCTTCGGCACCAGCGGCGCCTGGACCACGCCCGGCTTGTCCTGGCTGTCCCCGATCTGGGCGAGGCACAAGGGCGCGCCGACGCCGCCCATCGCCGCGATGCATCCAATCCAAATACGAATGTTCATCTCGAAAGTCGCCGTCCGCCAGGCCAAGCGTTCCACCGGCTCCCGCCGCCCGTCGGCCGGGATGGGGCATGGCGTCCGTGCCGCCGGAACCTCTTCGCAAGGCGAGGCTTCGTCAACGCCTTTGGCGAAGGGGCGCGGGGAATCCGTGCGCTGGTCCTGCCGCTCCGTTGCCGAGGGCTGGAGGGAGGCGCCGCCCGGACTCCGTCGGGGGGTGCCGGATGGGCCGTTTCCCGCGCCGGATTCCGCGAAATCCCAGCGCAGCGGCCATTTCCCTGCTTTTTGGCTTTCCTTCCGTCCGGAAACGCGACAATTTGGAGCTGCTCCGCGCCCGGCTCCGTTTCCGGCGATGCCGCTTGGCGGTCTGGCCCGCGAGCAGACAACGACAAGCTCCTCCTCCAATGAAACGACTCATCCAACTCAGCCTTCTCGCCGTCGGCCTGGCCGCCGCCTCGGCCCTGACCTCCTGCACCCCCGGTGAACGCGGCGCCCTCGTCGGCGGCGCCATCGGGGCGGGCACCGGCGCCCTCATCGGCGACGGCACCGGAGCCCTTGTCGGCGGCGCCGTCGGCGCCATTGCGGGTTCCGAAATCTCGAAGAACCGCGCCGCCCGCAAGCGCTACTACGGGTATTGATCCCCCGATTCCTGCTTCTGCTCGGTCGGCGAACGCCTCCGCAGCGCTCGACCGAGCAGAAGACGGGGATGCCCGCGATGCCTCGGGCAGGCCTCACGCGGGATAGACCCACGGGGCCCGGTACTCCCGCTGCAGCAGCGCGTTCGCCGCCTCGTCGCCGGGGAAGGCCTCCTTGTCGCCGTCCCAGGCGACGCTGCGGCCCAGCTTCTGGCTGATCATTCCCAGCAGGCTCAAGTTCGTCGCGAGATGGCCGATCTCGACGTCCGCGACGGGCCGCCGCCCCGTCTCGATGGATTCGATGAAGTCGCGCCAGAGCGGCGGGACGTTGTGTCCGTCCTTCTCGTCGTCGAACTTGGGATCCTCGTGGACGACCGCGCCGCCGTCGGAGGGATAGAAGGTCCAGCCGTCGCGCCAGCCCATGTGGAAGACGCCCTTGCTCCCGTAGAAATAGCAGCCCACCCGCGACTTCTCCGAGTCGTTGCCGGCGAAGCGGCGGTGCTCCCAGGTGGCGGTGAATCCCTCGAACCGGTAGGTGACGACCTGGTGGTCGGGCGCGTCGGAGGTCTGCTCCCGCTCGTTCAGCACCGCGGCGCCGCGAACGGGACGCCCGCCCGAGGAGAAGATCGCCTTGGGATGCTTCTCCTCGGACCACCACAGGATCTGGTCCAGCCAGTGGACGCCCCAGTCGCCGAGGATGCCGTTGGCGAAGTCGAGGTAGTTGCGGAAGCCGCCCGGATGGATGCGCTTGTTGAAGGGGCGCAGCGGAGCGGGACCGCAGTAGAGATCCCAGTCGAGATGGTCCGGGACGGGCGAGTTCTCCGTGGGCGCCTCGGCCCCTCCGGCGCTGTGGGCGAAGGCGCGGACCATGCCGATCTCGCCGGCCCCGCCCCCCTTGAGGAACTTCATGCCGCCGAGATGGTGGGGGCCGATGCGGCGGTGCAGCCCGACCTGCACGACCCGGTCGGCGGCGCGGGCGGCCCTGACCAGGGCGCGGCTCTCCCGGATGGTGTGCCCGGTCGGCTTCTCGACGAAGACGTGCGCCCCCGCCTCGACGCAGGCGATGCTCTGGAGGGCATGCCAGTGGTCCGGCGTGGAGACGATGGCGATCTCGATGCGCTCCTTCTCCAGCATCTCGCGATAGTCGCGGTAGGTGGCCGGCAGCGCTCCGGTCAGGCTCTCGACTTCGTCGGCGGAGACTTCGAGCTCGTCGGCGTCGACGTCGCAGAGGGCGACGGCCTCGCAGGCGCCGTCGGCGAGGGCGGCCCGCAGGATGTTCATGCCCCACCAGCCCGAACCGATCAGGGCGGTGCGGTATTTCTTGCCGCTCTTCGGGCGGGCCTTCACCCAGGGGGCGAGCAGGGGGCCCGAAAGCGCGGCGGCTCCGGCGGCGGAGTGGAGGAAATGGCGGCGGCTGGCGGAATTCATGGGGATTGAAGGCTTGCACGGGGTCGCTTCCGGCGCGATCTACGTGAACGCGATGATGAAGGTTCCTTTCTACGATGCCAAGCCCTACGACCGTCGATTTTTCGTGAAGGACGGCGAACGCGCCGGGATCGAGTTCGACTTCCACCCCTTCCGCCTCTCCGAGGCCACCGCCGCGAGCGCGACCGGCGCCAGGGCGGTCTGCGTCTTCGTCAACGACGCCGTCGACCGCCCCTGCCTCGCCGCGCTCTCGCGGGAGGGCGTCCGGCTCGTCGCGCTGCGCTGCGCCGGATTCAACCAGGTGGATCTGCGCGCCGCCGCCGAGCTCGGCATCCGCGTCGTCCGGGTCCCCGCCTACTCGCCCCACGCCGTGGCGGAGCACGCCGTGGCCCTGCTCCTGACGCTGAACCGGAAGATCCATCGCGCCTACAACCGCGTCCGCGAGCACAATTTCACCCTCGACGGGCTGGTCGGCTTCGACCTGCACGGCCGCGTCGCCGGCATCGTCGGGACGGGGAAGATCGGAAGGATCGCGGCGCGCATCCTCCGGGGCTTCGACATGGAGGTGCTGGCCCACGACCTCCATCCCGACGAGGCCTGGGCGGCCGAGGCGGGGGTCGCCTACGCGCCCCTCGACGAGCTTCTCGAGCGCGCCGACG
>CAYMMC010000001.1:3658-23172 GCA_964391125.1 uncultured Akkermansia sp. | reverse complement strand
GCCGACGTCGTCTCCCTGCACGCCCCGCTCACCCCGGAGACCCGCCACCTGATCGGCGCCGCCGCCCCCGCGCGGATGAAGGAGGGGGCCTATCTCGTCAACACGGGCCGGGGGGCGCTCATCGACACCAAGGCCCTCATCGGAGCGCTCAAGCAAGGCAAGCTCGGCGGCGTCGCCCTCGACGTCTACGAGGTCGAGGAAGGGGTCTTCTTCCAGGATCTTTCGCAGGAGATCCTGCAGGACGACGAGCTCGCCCGCCTCGTCGGTTTTCCCAACGTGCTCGTCACCTCGCACCAGGGCTTTCTCACCGAAGAGGCCCTCTCCGAGATCGCCCGGGTCACGACGGAGAACCTGGCGAGATTCGACAAGGGCGAGGCGTTCTTGCCGGGGACGGAAGTGGGATAAATCCTCCGTTCGCCACCCGTGACCCGTGACCCGTGACCCGTGACCCGTGCGCCTCCTCTTGGTCTGCCTCGGAAACATCTGCCGCTCGCCCGCCGGCGAGAACGTGATGAACCACCTCCTCGAACGCGAGGGGCTCTCCGCCCGGTTCGAGACCGACTCGGCCGGGACGGCGGACTACCACATCGGCAAGCCGCCGGACGCCCGCATGACCAAGGCCGCCCGCCGACGCGGGATCCCCATGGCGGGCCGCGCCCGGCAGGTGAAGCCGGCCGACTTCGAGGCGTTCGACTGGATTTTCGCGATGGACCGCAGCAACCACGAGGATCTCCTCGCGGTGCGGCGGCGCTGCGCGAATCCGACGGCGCGGCTCGTGCTCTTCTGCGAGTTCTGCGAAACCCACGGGGAACGCGAGGTGCCCGATCCCTACTACGGCGGCCCCGAGGGCTTCGAAACCGTCCTCGATCTGCTCGAGGACGGCTGCGCGGCCTTCCTGCGGCGCTGGCGGGCGGGGGAGCTGCCCTGACAGCCACGACGAAGGCGGCCGGTGCAGCGCCGGGGCTTGGGAAAGCCCCGCTCCTTGTTTTCCGTTTCCAACGCGGAACGTGGGGCGGATTGCCCTGCCGGAGCCGGAAAGCACGCGCCTAGGCGGGAGAACTCGGGGCTCCGGGAGGCGGGTAGAGGAACCCGCCCTACATTCCCGAGCAGGCACCGTTCCGCCTGCGGCCCCAAGGAAGGGCGCTTTCCCAAGCGCCCAACGGGACCTGAGCGCCTTAACGCTGGAAGGCCATGCGACGGATCGCGGTCCATCCAATTTCGGCGGACTACCCGTCCTGTGCGCACCAACAAAAAACCCGCCGCGGGATCTCCGCGGCGGGTCTCGAAAACGGGGGATGTCGTCCTGTTCACTCGGCCTCGGGTTTCGGGCCGCCTTCGGGTTTTCCTTCGGGCTTGCCCTTGCCCCGGCCTTCGCCGTCCGGGCGGCCTTTGCCCTTGCCCTTGCCGCCCTTCGGCGGAGCGGCGAGTTCGGCCTGGTCGAGCTCGCCGTCCTTGTTGGTGTCGCGGGCGGCGAACATCTTGTCGATGTCCGCTCCCTTCTCCTTGGCCTTGGACGCGAAGGGCCCGGCGGCGAACTCCTCCTTGGAAATCGTGCCGTTGCCGTCCTTGTCGAGCCGCTTGATCATGGCTTCGGCGCGCTTGGCGGGGTCTCCGCCCTTGCGCTTGCCCTTTTCTTTGCCTTCGTCGGCCTGGCTCAGGCCGACGGCCAATCCGGACACCGCCAGGGCGGCCACAGCGAGGAATGTTTTCATTTGCATCGGTGTTTCTTGGTTGGGTTGATGGAATGGAGCGGGATCCCGCGTCCTGCGTCGATCCAACGTCGCGGCGCGGGCATCGTTGCGGAGAATCTTTTCAATCCTCCGATTTTTTCAGGGCCGCCTCCATCAGCCGGAATCCCCGGTCGACGAGTCCGACGCGGTCCTCGAGCAGGCCGGCGGCGAGCAGGGATTGATCGAGCAGTTGCGCCGCGACCAGCTTCGCCAGCTCCGGATCCGACTCGCGGGCCGCAGCGAGGGCGTGGACGAGGGGATGGCGGGCGTTCAGCTCGAACTGGACCTTCTGCGGCGGGAGCGGCTCGCCGGGATTCATCGCCTGGAGCATCTGCCGCATCTGCGCGGACATGCCGTGCTCCGGCACGAGGACGGCGGCAGGGCTGCTGACGAGGCGTTTCCCCGACGCCGCCTTCTCGATCCGCTCGCCCAGCTCGCTCTGGAGGAAGTCGCAGAGCGCCGTCATGGCCTCCTCGGCGAGCGCTTCGCCGGGACCTTCGGCGCCGCCGTCGTCGGGCAGCTCGACCCCGGCAGAGGCGGCGGAGACGAGCTTCTTCCCCTCGAACTCGTGGAGATGCTGGAGGAGGTATTCGTCGATGCCGTCGAGGAAGTAGATCACCTCGTAGCCCTGCGCCTTCAGCGCCTCCAGGTAGGGGCCGGTCTCGATGCCGGCCCTGTCGGAGCCGGAGAGATAGTAGATCTGCTCCTGTCCGTCCTTGGTCCGGACGAGGTAGTCGGCGAATCCGGTCAGCTCGCCGGGCTCGGTCATGCTGCTCTCGAAGCGGAGCAGCTTGGCGAGGCCCTCGCGATGCTCGAAGTCGGTCACGATGCCCTCCTTGAGGAAGCGGGAGAACTTCGCGTGGAACTCCTTGTATTTGCCGGGATCGTCCTTCGCCTCGCCGTCGAGGAACTTGAGGAAGCGTTTCGTCACGACGCGGTTCAGCTTGCGGACGAGGCTGCTGTCCTGCATCGACTCGCGGCTGATGTTCAGGGGGATGTCGGCGCTGTCGATGACGCCGCGCAGGAAGCGCAGCCACTCGGGGAGGAGTCCGGCCGGCTTGTCGTCGATGAGGACGTTCTTGCAGTAGAGCGAGACGCCCGGCTCCATCTGCCCCATGCCCCAGAGCTCGGTGTTCTCGGCGGGGACGAAGAGGAGGGCGTTCAGCTCGATGGGCGAATCCGCCGTGAAGTGCATCCGGTAGCGCGGCTCGTCGAAGGCCTTGGCGGAGAATTTGTAGAACTCGTTGTAATCCTCGTCGCTGACCTCGCTCTTCTTCTTGCGCCAGATGGCCTCGACCTTGTTCACCCGCTCCTCGCCGATCATCACGGGGAAGGGCACGAAATTCGAATAGCTCTCGACGATGGAGCGGATGCGGTCGGCCTTCGCGAAGTCGGCGCAGTCCTCGCGCAGCTTCAGGACGATGCGGCAGCCGCGGTCGAGGTCCTCGCCCGCCTCGGCGATTTCGTAGCCGGTCTTGCCGTCGCTCGTCCAGACGAGCCCCTCGGCCTCGGGCCGCCAGGAGCGGGCGAAGACCCTCACCTCGTCGGCGACCATGAAGGCGGAGTAGAAGCCGACCCCGAACTGGCCGATCAGGGCGCTCTCCTTCCGGGCCGCCTCCTCCAGATTGCGGAGGAAGGCCTTCGAGCCCGAATGGGCGATGGTGCCGAGGTTCTCGTGCAGCTCCTCGCGGGTCATGCCGAGCCCGTGGTCGGCGATGACGACGGTGCGGGCCTCCTCGTCGACGGAGAGGCGGATCTCGAGGGGCAGGTCGGGCTGGCGGATCTCGCTGCCGGTGAGCTGGAGGTGGCGCAGCTTCTCCAGGGCGTCGGAGGCGTTCGAGATCAGCTCGCGGACGAAGATCTCCCTGTCCGTGTAGAGGGAGTGGATGACGATGTCGAGGACTTGGTTGACCTCGGCTTGGAATTCGCGTTTCTCGGGGGTGCTCATAGCATAGGAGGGGCGGTCCGCGACCGCTGTGAAAGGCAAAGAGTGAAAGGCGGAAAGGTGGGGATGGCGCGGAGCTTGTCAAGCGGGGCGGGGCAGGCACTTTGCGCTGGCGGATTGGCGGCGGGAGGCGGAGACTCCGGGGATACGGTGCTTCCCGCCATGAAACCGCTCCTCGCCCATCTGGAACTCTGCGGCATTCGATTCCTGCTGATCGGCGGAAGGGGGCTCGAAGCGCACGGCTATGTCCGCAACACCCGGGACGTCGATCTCCTCGTCGCGCTTTCCGACCGCGACGGGATCGGACGGGGACTGCGCGGCTTCGGATATGCCCGCACGGCGGAAACTCCGATCTTCTCGCGGTGGCAATCCGCCGATCCCGACGGGGAGGACCTCGACCTGCTCCATGTCGATCCCGGCACCTTTTCCAAGCTCGATGCGGATGCCGTGGAGATGGACCTCGGCGGACTGATCGTCCGGGTTCCATCCGTCGCCGGAATGATCGCCCTCAAACTGCACGCCATGCGGAACAATCCGGAGCGGAAGCCCAGGGACAGTTCGGACATCCAGGCAATCCTGCTGCTTCATCCGCAGGCCCTCGGCCTTGAGGATCTGCGCGGTCTGTGCGAGCGTTATGGCCCGCCCCGGATCTACGACGAGCTGAAACGCGGCCTTCCATGAATCCCGACCTCCTCGACCTGGACCTCCCCTCCGGCGAAGTCCCCGATCTTCCGCCGCGCGAACGGTCGCCCGAGGAGAACGACCGCTGGCAGTTGGAGAACCGCCGCCTCCGCCTGTCGCGCGGAGACCGGGACCGCGGCTTCCTGCCGTCCGACGAACCCTTCACGATGGAGGGCTGGCCACTGGGGCGGAAGGAGTGAACCCCTCCGCCGACCGGCCGAACTTCTTCCGATAGACCGCCGGAGGGACGTCGAAGACGGACTCGAACTCCGCCGAGAACTCGCCCACCGCGGTCCACCCGAGCGCCTTCGAGATGCGGCGCAGCTCCTCGCGCGTGGCCAGGAGCCGGAAGGCGGCATGGAAGACGCGGCGGCGGAGCGCGTAGTCCCCCACCGCCATGCCGGTGAGTTCGCCGAAAGCCTTCTCGACGGCCCGCTTCTCGTATCCGCCGCGCGGCATCTTCGAGGCGCTTGCGGGCTCGCCGCGGAGGATGCGGTCCTCCACCCAGTCGAGGGCGTGGGCGGCCTCGGGCAGGATCTCGATCTCGGGCACCCCGCGCCAGAAGCGCCGGTATTCGTCGGCGAGCAGCATCATCAGCTTCAGGGCGGAGACGCGGGCGACGGGTTCGAAGTGGCGCTTGCCCCGGAGGAGGCCCCGCAGATACTCCAATTCGTCCCGGATGCGGGCGGCGCCCTCGCCGCGGGTGGAGAAGACGTGCAGGCTCTCCTCCCGCGGGTAGCGGAACCACGACTGGTCGAAGAAAAGCGCGAGCACGTCGGGCGAGCGGATCACGATCTCGTATTCGCGCGAGAACCACTCGGGCAGGTAGCGCACCCGGGCGAGGACGACCTCCTCGGGCTGCTTCACGAAGTGGCGGTGGCCGGGATTGACCATCATCGCCGCGCCCGCCCGCAGGGCCTGCACCCCGGCGTCGGTCTCGTGCAGAAAGGTTCCCTCCTCGACGAAGAAGATCTCGGGAAAGTTCGTCGCGGGGAACTGGTAGTCGTCGATGAGCTGGAAGCGCGTCAAGCGCACGGGCCAGCGGCCCGAGTTCTCGATGCGGTTCTCGGCGATGTCCGGTCTTTTGAAGAAGCGGGCCATGCCAGCGCGGTGCGACGAAGGGGGCCGGCGGAAGATCGGCGGTCGAGCCTCCCGCCGGACGGGGGCTACAGGTCGCCCATGCCTCTCCGCGAGTCAAGGAGGCGGCACGATCCCGGAAGTCCGGGGCGGGAAGGCGGCGACGCCCCGCTCAGCCCGCCGCCTTCGCCCCCAGCGCCTCGAAGGGCACCTCGTGCGGCAGGACCTTTTCCCTCGCGGCGACGGCGCAGACGACTCCGGCGGCCTCGCCCATGGCGACGGAGTTGCCGGTGACGCGGTAGCTGCTGTGCGCGATGAAGCCGCCGCTGATGCAGCGCCCCGCAAGGACGAGGCCGTCCACGTCCTTCGCCATCAGGGAGCGCAGGGGGATGTCGTAGTGCTTCGACTTGAAGGGCTTGCTCTCGATCGCCTTCGTCTGCGCGGGGTCGGTCGAATGCACGTCGATCCCGAAGGTGACGCGGCAGATGCCGTCCTCGAAGCGGGCCCCGTTCTTGAGGTCGTCGTCGCTGACGGAGTAGCGGCCGTGGATGCGGCGGGCCTCGCGCGTGCCGATCTGCTCGCCGGTGGCGAGGATCTCGAGGCCCTTCCACGGGCCGCCCTTCTTCCGCAGGGCGTCGATCATGGCGTGGTTTTCGCGCCGCGCCTCCAGGGTGGCCCGGGTGACGTCGTCGGCGTCGATGGCCGAGACCTTGTATTGATGGTTCGCCATCAGCGCGTAGAGCCCGTCGCGGATCTCGAAGATGGACGGCCCGCCGTAGCTCGGATCGATCCCGGCGGAGCGGAGTTCGGCGAGAAGGTTCTCCTTGCCGCGTCCCAGTCCCCGGGCCTCGGCGAGGTGGTTCACGAAGGGGGCGATCTCGTCGGTCCTGACTCCGTGGATGAGCGAGAGCAGGCTCATCGGCTGGGTCACGCCGTCGCCGGGCCGGCCGAAGTCGAAGCGGCAGCCCGCCTGGGCGGCGAGATCGCCGTCGCCGGTGGCGTCGATGAAGGTCCTGGCCGTCCAGACCTCGCGGCCCGATTTGGACTCCGTCAGGACGGCGGCGAGGCGCTTCTTCGCGTCGGGGACGGCGCCGACGACGCGGGTGAAGAGGCGGATCCTGACGCCGGCCTCCTGCAGCATGTCCTCGAGGAGCAGCTTCATCGGCTCGGGATGGTAGACCCAGGCGGACTTGACCCGGCGCCCGTTCTTCCGCTCCTCCAGCCGGCCGAGCAGCTCGGCCATGATGCCCGGCTTGTTGAAGCCGTCGAGGATCCAGGAGAGCAGGCCCGCGGTCCAGACCCCGCCGACGCAGCCGTGGACTTCGAGCAGGGTCGTGCGGGCGCCGCTGCGGGCGGCGGCGAGGGCGGCGGCGAACCCGGCCGGCCCGCTCCCGCAGACGAGCACGTCGCAGTCCCCGACGACGGGAATCTCGCGGCCGGCCTCGGCGAACCACTCGCCCTTCAACTCGCCCGCGGTGCGGACGTGGAGACGCTCGTTCGTCCCGAAGACGGTCCCGTCGACCGCCCCGCCCGCAGCGCGGGGGGGAGAGGGTCGGTTCTGCGGGTTGACCCTCTCCTGGGCGAAGGCGGCGCCGCTCCCGGCGGCGAAGGCGCCGGCGGCGAGCTTCTTGGCGAATTGGCGGCGGTCGAGAGATCGTTCGTTCATGGACGGGATCCTAGCGGGGCCGCGCCTCGGGGGGAAGTCGCGGGATCGCGGGTGGGGCGGAGGATTGGACCGCCTTCCAGCGGGGGCAGGCCATCTCGTGGTCGTTGACCATGCCCACCGCCTGCATGAAGGCGTAGACGATGACGGGTCCGCAGAACTTGAAGCCGCGGCGCTTCAGCTCCTTGGACATCGCCTCGCTCTCGGGCGATTTCGTCCGATGCTCGCGGTAGTCCGCCACCTCGCCGATGATCGGCGTCCCGCCGACGAAGCGCCAGAGGAAGCCGGAAAAGCCCCCGGGCTCGCTTTCCATCAGGACCAGCCAGGCCCGGGCGTTGCCCACCGCCGCCTCGATCTTCGCCCGGGACCGGACGATCCCCGGATCGTCCAGGAGGCGTTCGATCTTCGTCGCACCGTAGCGCGCCATCCGCGACGGATCGAAGCCGTCGAAGGCTTCGCGGAAGCGTTCGCGCTTCTGGAGGATGGTGCGCCAGGAAAGCCCCGCCTGGAAGCCGTCGAGGACGAGCTTTTCGAACAGGGCCCGGTCGTCGTGTTCCGGCACGCCCCATTCCTCGTCGTGGTAGCGGCGGTAGAGCGGATCGTCGAGAGGCGCCCAGGCGCAAGGCACGGCGGTGGTCATGTCGCCCATCCCGGCGGACCGCTCAGCGGACTGTTCCGTTCAGCCCCTTGGCGCGCAGGGCGGCCACGATCTCGCCGGCCTTGAGGCCCTCGCCGCTGACCTCGAAGGAGTCGGCGCCGTCCTCGGCGTCGTGCTCCTTGAAGCCGGAGACGGAGGAAAGGGCTTCGTTCACCGCCTTGACGCAGGACTCGCAGCAGAGATGCACGCCCGAGACCTTCACCTTCGGCGAGCCGGAGTCGCCGGCGTCCACGTCCGCGATCTTGACGGTGTCGTGGTCGGAGCTTCCGTAGAATCCGGCCGCGGCGATGGCGTCGAGCGCCTTCTGCACCTCCGAACCCTTCTTGCCCTTCACCGTCACGCTCTTGCCGGCGGTGCTCACCTCCACGTCGAAGCCGGAGGCAGCCCGCTCCACGCCGCGGCGGCAGCCACCGCAGCAGAGATGCACGTCGGAGAGAGTGACTTCGGTCTCGCCCTCCGGCGGCGCCGCCTTGGCGGGGGCCGAGGCCGCCGCGGCCTGCTCCTTGATGCAGGCCTGGTCCTCCGCCACCAGCATGGCGATCGGCACCTCCACCACCGCGCCGCCGTCGCGCCGGATGAAGACGGTGGCGGCGTCCTTCATGCGGACGAACTCGCCCTCGATCTTGGCCCCGTCCGAGGCCCGGGTCCAAGTGCGCGCCTCGCTTTCGCAAGGCCCTGCGACGAACGCCAGCAATGCGGCGACCAACAACGAAAACGTACGGTTCATGGCGGAGATCGTAACGGATTCCGCCCCCGGACGCCAAAGCCCGCCCGCGCCGCGATCACGCCAAGGGAGGGCGTCCCGTCGGATCGGATTCAGGTGGCGGGGACGACGCGCTGCAGCTTCAGGGTCAGGACGAAGGCGGCGAGGCAGGCGACGGATGCCCGCCAGTCCGCGAAGACGACGACCGCCGCGTCGTAGAGGGCGATCCCCGCGATGGCGAAGGCGACGCCTTTGGGGACCCGCTCCGCGAGCGCCCGACGCACCTTCGTCAGCCACGCCGCCGTTTCGAACACCCCGACCCCCAGCAGCGCGAACATCACCGTGCCCGGTGTCGCGGTGCGGCTGGCCACCAGAGGAAAAAGCACCGGCAGCATCAGCATCAGGCGGGGGAGGAGGCGCAGCGCCGCCGGCGCTTCGAGATGCTCCTGCCGCGCGGCCAGGGTCAGGCCGGCGATGTAGAGCACCACGCCCGCGGCGAGAACGAAGACGTCGGCCGGCACCTCCAAGGCCGAGGTGTGCGCCGCCACCGCGCTGCCGGCTCCGACGTAGACCAAGGCCCGGCACAGCCCCATGATCAGGACCGATCCGGTCCAGCGCTTGTGCAGCCAGTTGTAGAGCAGCACCGCCCCGACGAGTCCGGCGACGAGGGGGAGGTGCATCGAGCTGGCCCCCAGCAGCACCGCCGCGCCCGCCGCCATCTCCGCGCCGCCGATGGCCCAGACCGCTCCGCGTCCGATCCGCCCCGACGGAATGGGGCGCTCCGCCGCGTGGCGGCGGTCCCAGGCGGCGTCGAAGGCGTCGTTCAGCGTCATTCCGGCGACGTAGACCAGGCTCGTGCCCAGCGCGATCCAGGCCAGTTCGCCCGTCCAGGCGCCGCCCGAGAGAAACCAGCCCACCGCCACGTTCGTCCAGACGGTCGGCAGGTTCGAGACCCGCCCCAGAACGAGAAGGGTGCGGAGAAAGGAGGGCGGGCGGGGGGAGTCCACGCCGCACGCTAGCCGAGGAAGGCCGCCTGCCAAGTCCGCGATTGCTCCGGGAGGGACGATCCGCTACCCTCCCGGCCATGAGCGAGCCCTCCGAGGAGATCGACCTTTCCGAGACGATGAAGCGCGAGCTCGCCGAGTATCTCGCCGATCTCGAGGTCTACCGCATGCCCTTCGGCCGCTACCGGCATTCTCCCATCCACGCCCTGCCCTACGAATACCTGCACTGGTTCGCCGAGAGGGGCGGCGGCTTCCCGAAGGGACGGCTCGGCGAGCTGATGGAGTTCGTCTACCGGACGAAGGGCGACGGGGCCGAGGCGATCTTCGCTCGGCTGCGCCGGGGCTGACGCGATTCCGGAGGTGGCGGGCGGGCGCGCTCCTCCTCAGCCCTTGCGCTCCATCGCGAGGAGCTGCGTCACGGTGACGAACTGGTAGCCGCGGGCGAGGAGCTGATCGATGGTCGAGGGCATCGCGTCGATGGTGCCCGCGTGGATGTCGTGGGCGAGGAGGATGCCGCCGGGCGAGGCGCCGGAAACGAGGCGCGAGGTCACGGCGGAGGCGCCGGGGCGCTTCCAGTCGAGCGGATCGGCGGACCACATGATCGTGGGATAGCCGAACTCCTTGCGGATCCAGGACTTCTGCGCCGAGGTGATGGCGCCGTAGGGCGGACGCATGGTGCGGGGGGCGATGCCGGTGGCGGCGACGATGGCCTCGTGGCAGCCGCGCAGCTCCTTGCGGACGGCGTCGTCGGAGAGCTTCGCGAGGTTGGGGTGGTTGACGGTGTGGTTCCCGATCTCGTGGCCCTCGGCGACGATGCGGCGCATGATCTCCGGGTAGCGCCTCGCGTTGGTGGCGACGACGTAGAAGGTGGCCTTGGCGTTGCGCTGCTTGAGGATGTCGAGGAGGCGCGGGGTGTTCACGGGATGGGGACCGTCGTCGAAGGTCAGGGCCACGAAGGGCAGGCTCGTCGAGACCCGGTTGTAGGAATCCTGCGTGCCGGTCGAGGTCGGCAGGGGCTCGGGGGAGGCGTCGCCGGTGGTGGCGACGGCGGCCGAGCCGGTCGACTTCTTCTTGCCTTGGTTGGTCGCGCAGGAGCTGGCGAGGAGCGCGATCCCGCAGAGCAGGGCGGTCAGCGGGAGCGGAGAAAGGGCGGTTTTCAAGCGGTAGGAGCAGTTGATTGTTCGCGAATTTAAAAAGTTTTTAAAAATTCGCAACTTAGAAATGCAAATCGTGTCGCAGCAAGTCTGCCGCTATCCCTCGGCGAAGCGCCCGAGAATGGGGGAGAGCTTCCGCCGCGTGGCCTCGGGCCAGAGACTGCGGTCGGTGAAGAGGGCGCCGTCGAGGGCGCGGTGCTCGGGCCAGTCCGGCGTCTCCGGGATGCGGGGGATCAAGGCCCGGAGGACGGCCTTGGCGGCGGCGGCGTTGGCCTGGACATGCTCGATGACGGCGTGGGCGCTGACGGCTTCCTCCTCGACCTTCCAGCAGTCGTAGTCGGTGACCATGGCGAGGGTGGCGAGCGCGATCTCGGCCTCGCGCGCGAGCTTGGCCTCGGGCAGGTTCGTCATGCCGACGAGGTCGAAGCCGAGGCGGCGGTTGGTCTCGGACTCGGCCCGGGTGGAGAAGGCGGGGCCGTCCATGCAGACGTAGGTGCCGCCGTCGTGGGCGGTCCGGCCCAGCTCCGCGGCGGTCTCGGCGAGCAGCCGCCGCAGGGCGGGGGAGATGGGATCGGCGAAGCCGACGTGGGCGACGATGCCCTCGCCGAAGAAGGTGTGGTGCTCGCGGCGGCTGGTGCGGTCGTAGAACTGGTCGGGCAGGACGATGTCGCGGGGGCGGTATTCCTCCTTCAGCGAGCCGACGGCGGTGACGGCGACGATCCAGCGCACGTTCAGGGACCGCAGCGCCCAGAGGTTGGCGCGGTGGTTCAGCTCGGTCGGGAGGAGGCGGTGCCCGCGCCCGTGCCGGGGCAGGAAGCAGATCCGCCGGCCTGCGAGGCTCCCCTGGACGATGGCGTCCGAAGGATCGCCGAAGGGCGTCTCGACGCGGAGCTCCTCCGCCTCGGTGAAGCCTTCGATCTCGTATAGGCCGGACCCCCCGATCACGCCGATGGCGGGGGCCGGCTCGTCTGCGTCGCTCATAGCCCGCCACCGTAAATCGAAGCGCGAGGATTCCAAGCGGCATTTCGCCGGCGGACTGGCAATCAGTTCAATAAATTCAAGCAAGCTTGATTTTTAAAAATAATGAGCAAGAATTTTAAAAATGTTTCTCCGTCGCTCGCTCCTCCTCTTTCTCGTCGGCATCGGCATCGGCTCTCCCTGGCTGGTGCGCGACTGGTTGGCGGCTCGTTCCCAGGAGCCGCGCACGACCTCCTTGTGGTCGGAATGGTCGGGGCGGCTCCAGGGGCGCTTCGGCAAGCCGGACGCCGGGGAGGAGCCTGCGGTGGAGAGCGAGGAAAGCGCGGAACGGCAAGCCTATCCCCTCGCTTCGCAGACGCGCCGGCTCGTCGAGGGATTCTTCGGAGGCGCCGGGGCGCCGCCGGGACCGAGGCCCGGCGGCGGGCCGCCCTCCACCCCGCGCTCCCGGGCCATCGTCGAAGCCGCCGGCGCCCGGCTGGAGCCGGAGCTGCGCAAGCAGGGGTTGAAATGCGGCGATCCGGTGGTCCTGCGCCTCTTCAAGGAGGAGAAGGAGCTGGAAATCTGGATGAAACCCTCTTCGTCGCCGCTCTACACCCTCTTCAAGGTCCACCGCGTCGCCGCCTCGGCGGGGCGTCCGGGGCCGAAGCTGCGCGAAGGGGACGGACAGGCTCCGGAGGGCTTCTACGAAGTCTCCGCCGAGGGCCTGCGCCCGGGGACCCGCCATCATCTCGGTCTCGACTTCGGCTATCCCAACGCCCTCGACCGCCGGCTCGGCCGCACCGGGGACGAAATGATGATCCATGCCGGGGCGACCGCGGCCGGGGCCTACGCGCTCTCTCCGCAGGGGATGGAGGAGGTCTACGCCCTCGCCGACGCCGCCCTCCGCGCCGGGGAGAAGACCGTCGGGGTGCATCTCTTCCCCTTTCGGCTCACCGACAAGCGGATGGACCAGGTGGTGGAGGCGCGGGGGCGCTGGACCGAGGGCTGGGTGAACCTCAAGGAAGGCTACGATTTCTTCGAAAACGTCCGGCGCCCGCCCTCGCTGGAGATCGAGGGGGGACGCTACGTCTTCCGCATCGGGGAGGGCGAAATTTGAGATCGCATGTTTTTTTCCTTCCCGTCCGGCCCGCTTTCCACTAGCCTTCCCGCCTTGGGACGTCGTCCGGGCAGACCTGGCTCCGATTTTCGGACCGGGCGGCCTTGTCGCGTCTCCGCGTTTCACCGTAACCCTCCCCTCGCGTTTTGTACTCCAACGAATCCTATCTCCTGGAACTGCTGCAGGAAGCCCAGCTGGTGACCCCTGCGGCGCTCGAGGACGTCCGCCACAAGAAGAAGTCCCAGGAATCGACCATCGAGGCGCTCCTCTCGCTGAACCTGCTCACCGACGAGGCCATCGCCCAGACCCTCGCCGAGAACGCGGGGATGGACTACGTCGACCTGAAGAAGCTCGACCTCGATCCCGCCGTGGGCTCGGCGGTGCCCGCCGACACGGCGGTCCGCTTCCGCGCCGTCCCCATCGTCGAGAACACGGGCACCCTGGTGATCGCGGTGACCGACCCCCTCGACTTCGACGCGCTCGACTCGCTGCGCCACGTCCTCACGGTCGAGCCCGAGTTCGTCGTGGCGTCGGAGAGCGCCATCAAGCAGCGGCTCCTCGACTTCTACGCCTCCCAGCTCGACTCCGACCAGATCGCGAAGCTCGACGCCGCCGCCATCGCGGTGTCGGAGGGGGCCGGCGGCGACGGCGGCGACGCCCCCGTCATCAAGATGGTCTACCAGATCCTGCAGGAGGCCTATCAGAACCGCGCCTCGGACATCCACATCGAGCCGACCGAGAAGGAGATGCGGGTGCGCTACCGCATCGACGGCGCCCTCCACAAGGTGCAGAGCCACCCGCTCAGCCTCCTTTCCTCCATCGTCAGCCGGATCAAGATCATGACCGGAACGATGGCGATCTCGGAGAAGCGCCTTCCCCAGGACGGGCGCATCCAGGCGAAGTTCGGCGGCGGCGACCTCGACCTGCGCGTCTCCACCATCCCCACCAGCGCCGGCGAGAGCGTGGTGATGCGGATCCTCGACAAGAGCTCGCTCTCCATCGGCCTGCCCCAGCTCGGCTTCTTCAGCGACGACCAGGCGACCTTCGAGGAGCTGCTGCGCCTGCCCGACGGCATCATCCTCGTGACCGGTCCGACCGGCTCGGGCAAGACGACGACGCTCTACGCCTGCCTCAACTCGATCAACAAGCCCGACCGCAAGATCATCACGGTCGAGGACCCGGTGGAATACCTCCTCTCCGGCATCAACCAGGTGCAGGTGAAGGAGTCCATCGGCATGACCTTCGCGGCGGCGCTCCGGGCCATCCTCCGCCAGGCCCCGAACATCATCATGATCGGGGAGATCCGGGACCTCGAGACCGCCTCGATCGCGATCAACGCCTCGCTCACGGGGCACCTCGTCTTCTCCACCCTGCACACCAACGACGCGCCCTCCGCCGTGGCCCGCCTCGCCGACATCGGGGTGAAGAAATTCCTCATCGCCTCGGCGGTGCGCTCCGTGATGGCCCAGCGCCTCGTCCGCGGCATCTGCAAGGACTGCATCGAGCCCGCCGAGATGACGATGAAGGAGATCCACTCCCTCCGGCTCACGGAGGATCAGATCGCCAAAGCCGAGATCCGGAAGGGCGCGGGCTGCCGCACCTGCCGCATGACGGGATACAAGGGCCGCATGGGCTGCTTCGAGATCTTCAACATCACCGAGGAGGTGCGCCTCCTCATCAACGGCGACGAGTCGACCAGCGGGCTGCGCCGCCGGGCGCGCGAGCTGGGCATGCGCACCCTGCGCGAGGACGGCGTCCGCAAGGTGCTCTCGGGCAAGACGACCGCCTCCGAAGTCATCCGCGTGACCATGGCCGACAGCGACTGATCGCGCCGCCGCGGACGAACCCCCCTTCTTCGATTTTTTTCCAATTTCTCATGACGGTTGAAAGCGTAATCGACCTCCTCGTCTCCAGAGGCCTGATCGACGAGTCCCAGCGGGAGGACTACATCGCCGCCGCCTACGGCAGCGAGCACGACATCACCTATGCGGTCGAGGAGCTCGGGCTGCTGCAGCGCGAGCAGCTCTTCCATCTCGTCGCCCAGGACATCGGCGGCGACTACTACGACCTCAGCGAGTTCGAGCCCGCCCGCCACGTGCTGCTCGCCGTCCCCGCGGGGACGGCGAAGGAATACCAGTGCTTCCCCATCCAATTCCTCGACCAGGGGCTCCAAGTGGCGATCGCCAACCCGCTCGACCCGCAGAACCTCGAAGAGCTGGCCTTCTCCCTGAACACCGCCATCGTCCCGGCGGTGGCCCCGCCCGAGCAGATCTCCGGGCTGATCGACAAGTTCTACTACGGCGGCGGCAAGGACGCGGCGGGGCCGGGCGGCGGCGAGAGCGACGCCCTCGCCCAGATCCGCGCCGAAGTCGCGGCCCTCTCCGACGAGGACGCCGAGGACGAGTCGAATTCCGCCCCCATCATCCGCTACGTCGACCTCGTCCTCTTCCAGGCGATCAAGGAGAAGGCCTCCGACATCCACTTCGAGCCCTTCGAGGACGACTTCAAGATCCGCTACCGCGTCGACGGAGCGCTCTACGAGATGGCGCCGCCGCCGCAGCACCTCAAGCAGGCCATCATCTCGCGGATCAAGGTGATGTCCTCCCTGAACATCGCCGAGACCCGCCTGCCCCAGGACGGACGCATCACCAAGGAGATCAACGGGCAGGGCATCGACATGCGGGTCTCCACCCTGCCGACCATCTTCGGCGAGAGCGTCGTGCTCCGGGTCCTCGACCGCTCCAACGTGAACCTCAACCTCGAGGTCCTCAATCTTCCGCAGGAGACCTACGACTACATCGTCGACACCATCGAGAAGCCCAACGGCATCTTCATCTGCACCGGCCCCACCGGCGCGGGCAAGACGACGACGCTCTACGCCTGCCTCCGCAAGATCAACACCGAGGACGCGAAGCTGCTCACCGCCGAGGACCCGGTCGAATACGACATCGACGGCATCATGCAGGTGCCCATCAACGAATCCATCGGCCTCACCTTCGGGCGCGTCCTCCGCGCCTTCCTGCGCCAGGACCCCGACCGCATCCTCGTCGGCGAGATGCGCGACCTCGAGACCGCCCAGATCGCGATCCAGGCCTCCCTCACCGGCCACCTCGTCCTCTCGACCCTGCACACCAACGACGCGCCCGGCGCGGTGACCCGCCTCATCGACATGGGCTGCGAGCCCTTCCTCGTCGCCGCGACCCTCGAGGGCGTCCTCGGCCAGCGCCTCCTGCGCCGCATCTGCCCCGAATGCCGCGTCGCCTACAAGCCCTCCCAGGCCGTGCTGGCCCAGCTCGGCGTCGCCGCCTCGGACATCGGAGACAAGCAGTTCTACACCGGCCAGGGCTGCACGACCTGCAACGACACCGGCTACCGCGGCCGCCAGGGGCTCTTCGAGCTGCTCGACATGTCGAACCCCGTCCGCGATCTCATCGCCCAGCGCGCCGCCACCGTCGTGCTGAAGCAGAAGGCGCAGGAGCTCGGGATGCGGACCCTGCGCGAGGACGGCATCCGCAACATCTTCGAGGGCATCACCACCATCGAGGAGGTCCTGAAGTACACCTGACGGAAACTCCCCGGTTTTTCCATCGACAGCTCCGATGGAAGGACGCTAATCTCACCAACCAAAGACAGAACCAGCGAATATGGCAAACTTCGAATACATCGCCTTGGATGCGAAGGGCACGGAGACGACGGGCACGATCAAGGCGAACGACGAGGCGGACGCGATCAGCCAGCTCCGCAAAAGCGGCCTCTACCCCACCCAGGTGGTGCCCGCCGGCAAGGGCGGCGTCTCCAGCGCCGCGAAAAAGCGCGCCAAGAAGGCCCAGTCGGGCAACAAGAAGTCGGGCGTGGGCGGCCGGGTCAAGGGCAAGATCCTGATGATCTTCACGCGGCAGCTCGCCACCCTCGTCGACGCCGGCCTGCCGCTGCTGCGCGGTCTTTCCGTCCTCGGCAAGCAGGAGAGGAACCGCGTCATGGCCGGCACCATCAACCACCTCGCCGACGCCGTCGCGGGCGGCTCGACCTTCTCCGAGAGCCTCGGGCAGCATCCCAAGATCTTCGACAAGCTCTACATCAACATGGTCAAGGCCGGCGAGCTCGGCGGGGTGCTCGAGCTGGTCCTCATCCGCCTCGCCGAATACCAGGAGAAGGCCCAGAAGCTGAAGAACCGGATCGTCGCGGCGATGGTCTACCCCATCATCGTCATCGTCATCGCGGTGGCCATCCTCATCTTCCTGATGGCGGTGATCGTGCCGCGCTTCGAGAAGATCTTCGAGGAGATGCTCAGCGGCAAGGCCCTGCCCCAGATCACCCAGATCGTCATCAACATCAGCCGCTGGGTGCAGGAGAAATGGCTCATCGTGCTCATCATCGGGGCCGTCCTCTACGCGGGCTGGAAGGTCTTCGCCATGACGAAGAAGGGCCGCGTCATCATCGACCGGATGAAGCTCAAGATGCCCGTCTTCGGCCCCGTCCAGCTCAAGAGCGGGATCGCCCGCTTCACCCGCACCCTCGGCACCCTCGTCACCAGCGGCGTGCCCATCCTCCAGGCCCTCAACATCACCCGGGACACCGCGGGGAACGTGATCATCTCGAACGCCATCGACAAGGTCCACGAGGCGGTGCGCGAAGGCGAATCCGTCGTCGCCCCGCTGGAGGCGAGCAAGATCTTCCCGCCCATGGTCATCTCCATGGTCGACGTCGGCGAGGAGACCGGCCAGCTCCCCGACATGCTCCTGAAGATCGCGGACGTCTACGACGACGAGGTCGACAACGCGGTCGACGCCATGACCTCGATGATCGAGCCCATCATGATCGTCTTCCTCGCCCTCATCGTCGGGACCATCGTCATCGCCCTCTTCATGCCGATGATCTCCATCATCCAGGGAATGAACGAGCAGGCCGGCTGATCTCCCCGCGCCGCGCGGGCGGGGAGGGGGAACCCGAACCGCCCGAGGCGCGGATCCCGCCGCCGGTCGTTTGCAATGTGTTGACGCGGTCCCTCCGGGGCTGATACACTCCGTCCATGAACATCCCTCCCTCCCTCCTCCGCCGCAGCCGGGGCTTCAGCCTGATCGAGCTGATGGTCGTCATCGGGGTCATCGTCATCCTCGCCGGCATCCTCATCGGCTCCCTTCCGGGGATCCAGGCCAGGGTCAACCGCAACAAGGTCGAGGCCTTCCTCGCCGAGCTCGAAAGCGGCCTCTCCAAATACCAGATCGACCACGGAATCTACCCGCTCAACGAGCCCGGGGGAGACCGCGACAGCGTCGGCGTCGAAGGCGCCAAGGTCCTCTACAAGCACCTCTCCGGCGACTTCAACCTCGACGGCAAAGTCGATTTCGAGCAGAACGAGAAGGTCTACGTGCCCCGGCTCGACTACGAGTCCAACCGCGAGTCCAAGGAGGCCCGCTCCACCAACATCGGGGGCGACTTCATGGTGATCGACTCCTACGGCGACCCGGTGCGCTACCTCGCCCAGCCGCCGAACCTGCAGGGGCGCGAGCGGACCACCCGCAATCCCACCTACGACCTCTGGTCCATCGCCGGGTCGGATCCGAGAAACCCCGACGACGAGGCCAGCTACATCTGGGCGGGCAAATAGCTCGGCGGGCGCCCTCCCGAGCTGGCGGCAAGGCCCGTCGCGCCCGGCGGTCCGGCGCTTGGAATACGGCTGCGGCTAGATCGAATAGGCCGCCACGACGTCTTCGGGGATGGCCCGGGGCCTTCCCTTGGCGGCGCAGACGAGAGTGTAGTCGAACCAGCCCCTCGCCGCCGTCCTGCCGTCGGCTTCCCTCAGGATGTCGAAGGCGACCCTGACGCCGTGCCTTCCGATCTCGGCGACGCGGGTCTCGACCTCGGCGACGTCGCCGAGGCGGAGGGGGCGCTTGTGCTCGATGTAGGAGGCCCGCACCACCCAGCTCAGGCCGCGCCCGAGGAAGGCGTCCATCGACATGCCGTAGCAGCGCTCCATCTGGTCGTAGCGGGCCGCGAGGACGTAGTCGGCGTACTTCGAATTGTGGACGTGCCGGTTCATGTCGATGTCGTCCGGTCGAACCGGGATCTTCGTCCGGAACGCGGAATACTCCGACATGGCAGGCAGCGGTGGGCGCTCCGCCTCAGCGGACGAGGCGGCGGATGCGGCGCTCGCGCCCGCGTTCGAAGGGGTCGGGCGCGGGCTTCGAGACCTTGACCGGCGGGGCCTCGTAGCGGCGGCGGTCCGTGATCAGTCCGAACTCCAGCGGGCCCGACTCGCTTTCGTGCGCGATGATGGCGGGGTCGGGGCGGTAGGGCTTCGGCTCGCTTTCGATCTGGGCGCCGTCGGCGATCCATTTCGGAACGCCTCCGACGCTCAGGGATTCGTTCGAGGCGCAGCCCAGGAAGGCGACGGAAAGGAGGGGCAGCAGCCCGTAGAGGAAGAGACGGTTCATGGGGTGGGGGAGCGTCGGCGGGCGTGGGGGGTCGGGGAGAATAGGCTAAGTTCGGTCGATTTCTACGAGAAAAACGAGGCCGGATCCGAATGCTCCGGCGGCGGGGAACCGCTTTCCAAGGTCCGGCTTTCCCCGGAATTCCATTTTTTTTCGTCTCCGGGAGCGAGTCGGCGGGCAGGGGCGAAGCCCTTGATTTTCCGAATGCTGGGCGGTTCGGCAACTTGCGCCGCGGCGGTTTTTTTTCGATTTCGGCACCTTGGCGTTTCATTGAAGGCTGGATTTTCTCGCTTTTCCGTCAATATTCCCCCCCCGGTCCCCGGGGGGGCCGGGTTTTCCCACAACCCTCCCACTCTCCATGTCCGTCTCGAAGACCTCCCCGCTCGGCTGGCCG
>CAYMMC010000001.1:0-3648 GCA_964391125.1 uncultured Akkermansia sp. | reverse complement strand
CAACCGCAGGGACTTTGGAACCCCGCCCGTGAGAAAGACGCCTGCGGCGTCGGCTTCATCGCACACCTCAAGGGCAAGCGCTCCCACGACATCATCCAGAAGACGCTGACGATGAACGCCCACATGGACCACCGCGGCGCGAGCGGGTCCGATCCGGCGACGGGCGACGGGGCGGGGATCTTCGTGCAGATGCCCGACAAGTTTCTCCGCAAGGAGATGGCGCAGAAGGGCGTCGAGCTGCCCGCCGAGGGGGACTACGGCGCGGGCCTCGTCTTTCTCTCGCCCGAGCCCACCGAGCGCGAGGCCGCCAAGCAGGTCTTCGAGCACATCATCCACGAGGAGGGCCAGAAGTTCCTCGGCTGGCGCAAGGTGCCGGTGAAAAGCGAGATCCTCGGCAAGACCTCGGGCCGCTACGAGCCCGAGATCCTCCAGGTCTTCATCGAGAGGAATCCCGCGATCGCCGACGCGATGGAGTTCGAGCGCAGGCTCTACATCATCCGCCGCCGCGTCGCCCGGGCCATCCGCAACAACGAGATGCCCAACGGCTACCTCGACGTCCACGGGAACAAGTCCAGCTACTTCCCCGGCGCCTCCTATCTCTACATCACCAACCTCTCGGCGCGGACCATGGTCTACAAGGGCATGCTGACGCCCTGCCAGCTCTCGGAGTATTTCCCGGACTTCCACGATCCGGACTTCGAGTCGGCCCTGGCGCTGATGCACACGCGCTTTTCGACCAACACCTTCCCGAGCTGGTCGCGCGCGCATCCCAACCGCTTCATCGCCCACAACGGCGAGATCAACACGGTGATGGGCAATGCGAACTTCATGAAGGCGCGCCAGGCCCTCTGCCGGAGCGCCGCCTACGGCGACGAGATCGCGAAGGTCCTGCCCGTGATCAACGAGGACGGGTCGGACTCCGCCCGCTTCGACAACGCCCTCGAGTTCATCCACTTCGGCGGCTACGACCTCGTCCACGCGGCGATGATGATGATCCCCGAGCCGTGGGAGCGCCACGCCTTCATGGACGAGGACAAGAAGGCCTTCTACGAATTCCACGCCTGCCTCATGGAGCCCTGGGACGGCCCCGCCTCGATCACCTTCTCCGACGGGCAGCAGATCGGCGCGGTGCTCGACCGCAACGGACTGCGCCCCAGCCGCTACTACGTGACCGAGGACGATCTCGTCATCATGGCCTCGGAGGTCGGCGTCATCCCCGACCTCGACCCGCTCGCGGTGATCGAGAAGGGCCGCCTCCGTCCCGGCCGCATGTTCCTCGTGGACATGAAGGAGGGCCGCATCGTCCCGGACGAGGAGGTCAAGAGGCGCGTCTACTCGGCCAAGCCCTACAGGAAATGGCTCGACGAGAACCGGGTCTTCCTCAAGGATCTGCCCGAGCCGAAAGCGCCGGCGCGCGTGGAGTGCGAGCGCGTCCTGGAGCGCCAGCTCGCCTTCGGCTACACCTACGAGGACCTGCGCCTCGTCATCGGCCCCACCGCCACCAGCGGGGTGCAGCCCATCGGCTCGATGGGCAACGACACGCCCCTGGCCGTGCTCTCGGAGAAGCCGAAGCATCTCTACCATTACTTCAAGCAGATCTTCGCCCAGGTCACCAATCCGGCCCTCGACTGCATCCGCGAGGAGCTGGTCACCGCCACCGAGACCTTCCTCGGCTCCGAGGGCAACCTGCTCGAGCCCGGCCCGGCGAGCTGCCGCATGATCCGGCTCGACCATCCCCTCCTCGACAACCGCCAGCTCGCCCAGTTGCGCGAGATCGACCTGGAGGGCTTCAAATGCACCACCCTCGACGCGCTCTTCCCCGCCGCCGGCGGCGGCAAGGGGCTGGAGGCGGCCTTCGAGGCGCTCTGCGCGGAGGCCGACCGGGCCATCGGCGAGGGCTGCAACCTGCTCATCCTCTCCGACCGGAACCTCGACGCGGAGAACGCCGCCATGCCGACCCTGCTCGCCATGGGCGGCCTCCACCACCATCTGGTGCGCTCCGGCGCGCGCACGAAGGTCTCCATCGTCCTCGAGACCGGCGAGGCCCGCGAGGTGCACCACTTCTCCTGCCTCATCGGCTACGGGGCCGACGCCATCAATCCCTACATGGCCTTCGACTCGATCCACCGCATGATCGAGGAGGACATGCTCGACATCGACTTCGACAAGGCGGTCCGCAACTTCCTCAAGGGCTCGATCAAGGGCGTCGTCAAGACCATGGCCAAGATGGGCATCTCCACGGTGGCCTCCTACCGCGGCGCCCAGATCTTCGAGACCATCGGGCTCGGCACCGATCTGGTGGACCGCTTCTTCGACGGCACCTCGAGCCGCTGCGAGGGCTCGGACCTCGAGCAGATCGCCGAGGAGTCGCTGATCCGCCACCGCCGGGCCTTCCCCGACCGCCGCATCCAGGACGAGGAGCGGGCCCTCGACTCCGGCGGCGTCTACCAATGGCGCAGCGACGGCGAGTTCCACCTCTTCAACCCCGAGACCATCCACCTCCTGCAAAAGGCGGTGCGCACCGGCAGCTACGAGGTCTACAAGCAGTACGCCGCCAAGGTCAACGACCGCAGCGCCAACCTCTCCACCCTGCGCGGGCTGATGAAGTTCCGCCGCAACCGTCCGGCCGTCCCGATCGAGGAGGTGGAGCCCGTCGAGACGATCATGCGCCGCTTCAAGACCGGGGCGATGTCCTACGGCTCCATCTCGAGGGAGGCCCACGAGACCCTCGCCATCGCCATGAACCGCATCGGCGGCAAGTCCAACACCGGCGAGGGCGGCGAGGATCCCGAGCGCTTCAAGCCCCTCCCCAACGGCGACAGCAAGCGCTCCGCCATCAAGCAGGTCGCCTCCGGGCGCTTCGGCGTCACCAGCGAATACCTCGTCAACGCCGACGAGATCCAGATCAAGATCTCCCAGGGGGCCAAGCCCGGCGAGGGCGGCGAACTGCCCGGCTCCAAGGTCTATCCCTGGATTGCCAAAGTGCGCCACTCCACCCCCGGCGTCGGGCTCGTCTCCCCGCCGCCGCACCACGACATCTACTCCATCGAGGATCTCGCCGAGCTGATCCACGACCTGAAGAACGCCAACCCGCGCGCCCGCATCAACGTGAAGCTCGTCGCCGAGGTCGGCGTCGGGACCATCGCCGCAGGCGTGGCCAAGGCGCACGCCGACGTCATCCTCATCGCCGGGCACGACGGCGGCACCGGCGCGTCCCCGACCTCCTCGATCTACAACGCTGGAGCCCCCTGGGAGCTCGGTCTCGCCGAGACCAACCAGATCCTCCTCCTCAACGACCTCCGCAGCCGCGTCGTCCTCGAGACCGACGGCCAGCTCAAGACCGGGCGCGACGTCGCCATCGCCGCCCTGCTCGGGGCCGAGGAGTTCGGCTTCGCCACCGGGCCTCTCGTCGCCGTGGGCTGCCTCATGATGCGCGTCTGCCAGAAGAACACCTGCCCCGTCGGCGTCGCCACGCAGGATCCGAGGCTGCGCAAGAACTTCACCGGCAAGCCCGAGCACGTCGTGAACTTCATGACCTTCATCGCCACCGAGCTGCGCGAGCACATGGCCGAATGCGGCTTCCGCACCATCGACGAGATGGTCGGCCACGTCGAATGCCTCGACACCGACGAGGCCGCCGACCACTGG